>DASPMH010000029.1:0-2064 GCA_035627175.1 Terriglobales bacterium
GGCGGCTCTTCGAGCGTCTTGGGCAGCGCGTTGAAGGCGCTGGTCGAGAGCATGTGCACCTCGTCGATGATGTAGATCTTCAGCCGGCTCTTGGCAGGTTGGTAGCGGACGTTCTCGATGATCTCGCGCATGTCGTCGACGCCGGTGTTGGAGGCGCCGTCGATCTCGAGCACGTCGACCGAGCTGCCCGCAGTGATCTCGCGGCAGTTGACGCATTCGTTGCATGGCGAGGGCGTCGGACCGTTCGCGCAGTTGAGCCCCTTGGCGAGGACCCGAGCCGCGGTAGTTTTGCCGACGCCGCGGACGCCGGTGAAGAGGAAAGCGTGGGCGACCCGATCGCTGCGGATGGCGTTGCTGAGCGTCTGGGTGACGTGTTGCTGCCCGATGATCTCTTCGAACGTCTGCGGGCGCCACTTGCGGGCAATTACGAGGTAGCTCATCGGGGCAGGGTGGGGCGCTCCCCAGCGATAGCTAGGCTTCCCCGCGGCACAGTGCTGATGTCGGTACCGCTGCTTCCTTCCGGACCTGACGGGGTTCGCGACTAGCCCTTGCGCGGGACCTAGCTATCGCTCGGGAGCGCACATGGCACCCGTTTACAGAGTCACACCACAATAGTCGATAGGGAGAGCGGAGAGGGTGGGATTCGAACCCACGGTACCGGTAAAGGTACACGCGATTTCCAGTCGCGTTGCTTCGGCCACTCACACACCTCTCCGTAGGCGCATTCTGATGTCAGCTTTCCCCCGCCAAGGCAACGCCGTCGCCGGCGGGGCGCGGCAAAAAGCTGCTTGACCGCTCTTGGCCCCGTCCATAGACTGCTGGCCTAATTTCACGCCAGGCCGGGTGACCGCCCGTGTGCCGATCACTGGCGCCCAAGCAAGCGAGTGGAGGATTTGCGATGCTGAAACGTAGGAGCGCCGGGATGCGCGCGGCGGTGGCGGGGTGGTTGACAGCTTTGACGATAGCGGTGCTCGCGGCGCCGGCGTGGGCCTGCACCGGCGATTGCGACGGAGGCGGGCAGGTGACGGTCGATGAGCTGATCAAGGGAGTCAACATCGGACTGGGCGAGCAACTGCTCGAAGTCTGTTCGTATTTCGATCGCGACCTGTCCGATGACGTCACCGTCGACGAAATTCTCACCGGCATCGATGCCGCGCTCAATGGCTGTCCCGAGCCGACAATTTTGACCTTGGCGGGCAACGGCATTGCCGGCATGAACGGCGACGGCAAAGCTGGCACCGACACCTCTCTCTACCTTGTTCAAGACGTCACCGTCGCCCCCAATGGCGACATCTATTTCCCCGATTGGAATAACCATCGAATCCGCCGCATCGTCGACGGTGTCGTCGAAACCATTGCAGGCACCGGCGAGCTCGGTGAGGCGCAAGACGGCGAAGCGCTCTACGTCCAGTTCAATCATCCCACCAGCGTCACCTTCGACAGCGAGGGCCGGCTGCTGATCTCGGCCTGGCACAACAGTCTGGTCAAACGACTCGATTTCGAGACCGGCATGGTCGTCAATCTCGCCGGCACCGGCGCCCGCACCTACGGTGGCGACGGCGGTCCCGCCAACAGCGCCGCGATCGATCTCCCCAGCTCCGCGGTCGAGGACAGCCAAGGGCGCATCGTCATATCCGATCAAGGCAACTTCCGCCTGCGCGTCGTCGATCAGGACGGCATCATCCACACTCTCGCCGGCACCGGCGTCAAAGGGTACTCGGGCGACGGCGGTCCGGCGCTGCAGGCACAGCTCAGCACGCCGAAGGGCCAGTCGGCGCCACCCGCCGGCCGCATCGTTCTCGACGCGCAAGACCGCATTTACGTCGCCGACACTGGCAACCACGTCGTCCGCCTGATCGACACCGACGGCACCATCCGCACCATCGCCGGTAGCAACGTCGCCGGCTACGACGGCGACGGCGGCCCGGCGACGGCGGCCCAGCTCAATACCCCGAGCGACATTGCACTTTCGCCTGCCGGCATCCTCTACATCGCCGACACCATGAACAACGTCATCCGCGCGGTCTCGCCCGACGGTATCATCAGCACTGTCGCCGGCACCGG
>DASPMH010000030.1:0-10625 GCA_035627175.1 Terriglobales bacterium
CGTAGAGCTCGATGCAGCGGCCGGTGCGGCCCGCCGAGTTCGGGTGAGCGATGTTCTTGTAGAGGATGTTCTGGCCGGTCAGCGTGCCCGAGTCTTTGCGGTCGCCGGACAGCGGGAAGGCGCGCGAGGTAGCGCCGCTGACGCGGTTGTAGCGGATGATGACGTTGTCGAGCTTGGTCGAGCTGTGCATACCCTCGTCGAAGCCGTCCGCCGTGCCGACGCAGGTATTGCCGTCGAGCAGACCGTTGTTGACTCCAAGCAGGGTGTTGCAGTCGTAGTTGCCGCTGGTGGGCACACCGCTGAAGCTGTTGCCGACCTCGGCGAGATTGGTGGTGCTGTCGATATACGTGCAGCCGGTATCGCTCGCGGGGCAGTTGTTGAAGGTGTTGTCCTTCACCGTGACCGCATTGGCGCCCTGTTGGGTGATCAGCAGAGCGCGATTGGCACCGGCGCCGTCGACGGTCGAATCCTCGACGACGACGTGGTGCGAGGCGCCGGTGATGTAGATGCCGTACATGCCGCTCGGCACGTTCTGAATGCGGAAGCCGCGCACCTGGACGTAACTCGCCGAATTGCTGCCGCAGTAGGTGACGCTCGGCTGCTGTCCGATGCCGACGAGACCGCACCAGTTGATCGCGGTGACGCCGCTGCCGGTGATGACGCAGCTACCCGGCGCGTCGGAGCAGGCGAGAGTGATCGGCGCCGCGGCGGTGCCGTCGAAAGGTACGCCGAGATAGCTGCCGGCACCGTCACCTGCGTAGGTGCCGGCCTTGAAGAAGATGGTGTCGCCGGCGGCGACGTTGTTGCCGCAGCCGTTCGAGTCGCACCCGCTGTCATGCCAGTAGCGGTAGGTCTTGCAGGCCGAGGCAGCCTGAGTGCCGCAGCCAGTGGCATTGGTCTTGGCGGCATCGATGTAGAAGCTGGCCCCCTGCGCCGTCGCCGAGGTGAGCATTACGAGCCCGAACAGGGCGGTGTGCGAGCGAAAAAGGCGACTGATCATCACGGTGAATCCTTCGGATGGGGTGCGCCGCAACGGCCGGAAGATCGCGCGCGCTCTCGAAAAGTCTATGTGGAAAGAGAGGAAAGGCAACATGAATTTTCAACGTGAGCCGATTGAAACGCCACGGCTTTCGACGCCTTCCCCACGACAGCCGATCGCTCTCGACGCGGCCCGCAACTGGGCGGCCATGGTGTCGGCGCTCCCCTACCAGCGACGACTGGCGGTGGTGGTGATCACCCGCGACGAAGCGAGGCACATCGCCGACTGCCTGCAGGCGATCTGCAGCGCCACCAGCTCGTTTGCCGACGCCCAAGTGATCGTCGTCGACTCGGACTCGACCGACGGCACCGCCGAGATCGCGGCCCGCTTTCCTGTAGAGGTCTTTCGCTATCGCGGACCGACACGCACGGCGGCAGCCGGCCGCGCCGTCGGGACCCGCCTGGTGCGCGCCAGCTACATCCTCTTCGTCGACGGTGACAGCTGCATCGAAGCTCCCTGGTTGGCAAAAGCGATCGATTACCTCGACAGCCACCCGGAGGTCGGCGTCGTCTACGGGCAGCGCCGCGAGGTACTCGAGGGCGTCGGCGACGACTACGTCAGCCACGTGCCGGAGAGCCCCGGCCTCGGCGGCACAGCGTTATATCGTTCGACGGCGCTGACCGCTGCCGGCGGCTTTCACCCCTACCTCGCCGCCGAGGAAGAGGGCGAGCTGCGCGCCCGCATCGAGCGGCTCGGCTACCAGGTCCACGAGACGCCCGATCTGATGTTCACCCACCGCACCGTCCCCAAGGACACCTGGCAGGGATATCTGCACCGCATCCGCCGCTCGATGTTCGCCGGCTACGGTCAGGTGCTGCGAGCCTCGCTGCGCGAAGGGCTGTTGCGCTACCATGCTCGCCGACTCAACCGGCCGCTACTGATGGGGGTGTACCTGCTTTTGGGCGTGATCTGCACGGCGATCTCGGCGCTGCGGTCCTCCTCCTCGCCGATCGTCGCTTGGGCCCTCGCCGGGCTGACCGCCTTCGGCTACCTCTGGTACCGCCGCCGCCACTTCCGCGGCGCGCTCTACATCGTTTGCGACTGGGCCCTGAGCGCAGTCGGCATCGGCGTCGGCATGATGTCTTTCCTCGGCGAACGCGATGAGTTCGATCCGATCATCGAATGTCTGCGCTGCGAAGCGGAGACCTGGAGCGAAGGTCTGCCGCGCTGGGAGCTGGTGGAGTGGCGTCGATGAACGACACCAGCTCACACTACTTGCGCGGCACCGTCACCTGGTCGCGGCCGTTGGCGCTGCCGCCGGTGATGCCGGAGCGGAGCAACAACCCGCGGGTAGCGTACATCATGAACGTCTTCCCCAACCTGACCGAGACGTTCGTCTACCGCGAGCTGGCAACGGTGCGCGGCCAGGGGGTCGACGTGATTCCCTTCGCCATCCGCCGCCCGAAGGAGAGTGACGTCTCGCGCGATGCACAACACTACTTCGCCGAAACGGTCTACATTCTGCCGCTGTCGATCCCCGGCACGTTGCGCGAACACCTTCGTGCCCTCGCGGCGCGGCCGCTGCGCTACCTGCGGCTGCTGTGGCAGACGGGGCGCGGCCAACACCAGAGCTGGCGCGACCGGGGCCGCAGCCTGGCCCACTTCATCGAAGCGATCGCCTTGATTCCGGCGATCCGCGCCAGTGGGGTCGAGCACCTGCATGCTCATTTCGCGGTCGGCTCGGCGACCTGCGCCTGGATTCTCGGCAGCTACCTCGATCTCCCTTTCAGCTTCACCGCGCACGCCTACGACATCTATCTCGACCGCCTGCTGTTGCCGGAAAAGCTGCGCGACGCCGGCTTCGTCGTCACCTGCACCGAGGAAAACCGCCGCCACCTGCTGGCAACCTACCGTGCCCAGCCGCAGGCGATCCGCGTGGTGCACCACGGCGTCGACATCGACCGCTTCGTGCCGAGTCCGCGCAGCAGCCGGGAGACACCCCGAATTCTCTCGGTCGGCCGCCTGTGCGAGCAGAAAGGGTTCGATGTTCTGCTGCGCGCCTGCGCTCTGCTGGCGCGTGAGGGTGTCGCCTTCCGATGCGACATCGTTGGCGACGGCCCGCTGCGCGAGCCGCTCGAGGCTCTGGTCGCCGAGCTCGAGCTCGGCGAGCGGGTACGCTTCGTCGGCCGCGCCTTCCAGGAAGAGCTGCCCGGGCACTATGCCGCTGCCGACATCTTCGCGCTCGCTTGCAAACGCGCCTCCGACAACGATCGCGACGGCATCCCCAACACTCTGATGGAAGCGATGGCGAGCGGTCTGCCGGTGGTGTCGACACGATTCTCGGGCGTCCCCGAGCTGGTGCTCGACGGCACCACCGGTTTGCTCGCCCCGCCGGAAGATCCCGCCGCCTTCGCCGATGGGTTGCGGCGGCTGCTGGCGGACGCCGAGCTACGCTGGCAGCTCGGCAACGCCGGCAGGATGCGGGTCACCCGCGAGTTCTCGCTCGAACGCGCCGCCGCCGAGCTGATCGGCTTCTTCCGCGCTTCGATCAACGACCATCGCAGCCGCAGCATCGGCTCACATGCGCGCGGCACACAGCGCGAACCGATCCATTCCTTGGGCTGAAGGTAACACCGCAGGAGCACCACATCATGATCAGCGCACTCTCCCCTCTCGCCACCGCCGCCAACGACAACGGGATCCATGTTCTCACCTGGGATCCGGTCTGCCAGCGCAGTGTCTCGATCGCCGACCGCCTCGGCAAAGAGCTCGAGACGATCCATTACTTCGGCTACCGCCGCCCCTGGATCGCTCCCGTCAAGTATCCGCTGCAAGCGGCGCGCACGCTGCAGTCGCTGTTCGAGCAGCGGCCCAAGGTGGTGATGGTGTCCAACCCACCGCCCTTCGCCGCTTGGACGGTTTGGCTGTACTGCAAGGCGACCGGCAGCAAGTTCGTGCTCGACGCCCACACCGGCGTCTTCCTCGAGCCGAAGTGGCGGCCGTTCCTACCTCTCAATCGCTTTCTGATGCAGCGCGCGGCGATGACGCTGGTGACCAACAAGGCGCTGCAGAAGCGGGTCAATCAATGGGGTGGCCGCGGCTTCGTGCTGCCCGACCCGCTGCCGCAGACCGCGCCGGCGGCGGCGCGCTTCCCGTTCGACCGGCGTTGGCAGTTCAACATCGCCGCGGTGTTCTCCTTCTACGAAGACGAACCGGTCGACGAGATGCTGTCGGTGAGGCGGCTGCCGGCGGATACGCGAGTATACGTAACCGGGGATTCGAACCGAGTATCGCGCCACCTCAAGCGCCAGCTGTCGCAGCAAGTGCACCTCTGCGGCTTTGTGCCGCGCAGTCAGTACGACGCGCTGCTGGCGACCTGCAATGCGGTGATCTGCCTGTGCACCCGGCCGCACACGCTGCTGTGCGGTGCCTACGAAGCGGTCGCCGCCGGCAAGCCACTGATCACGTCGGAGTCTGAGGCGATGCGGCAGTACTTCCGCAGCGGCACGATCTTCGTCGACAACAGCACGGCGGGCATCGAGCACGGCATCCGCATGGCGCGCCTGCGCCATCACGAGCTGACCACGAAAATGGTGCAGCTGCGCGAGGATCTCCGCCGCGAATGGAACAACACCTTCAATCAATGTCTCGCTGCAATCGAGTAGGGGCACGTCCGGGAGAGAGATGGGAAAAAGGAGTCAATCGCTGCTAGCGGGCTTGGTCCTCGTCATTTCGGCCGCCACGGCCTCGGCTATCCGGCTGCCGGATGGCTTTGCCGACGAAGTCGTGCTCGGTGACCTCACCGCGCCGACCGCGTTCGCCTTCGCCAGCGACGGGCGGATCTTCGTGGCGGAGAAGAGCGGCATCATCAAAGTGTTCCCACCAGGGTCATCGACGCCGGTGGTGTTCGCCGATCTGCGCACCCAAGTGCACAATGCCGAGGACCGCGGGCTGCTCGAGCTCAAGCTGCACCCGAGCTTTCCGGCAACGCCGCAGGTCTTCGTCGCCTACACGCTCGACGCTGAAATGGGCGGCCAGCCGCCGCGCTGGGGCGAGCCGGGCGAGACTTCCGACCCTTGTCCGGCGCCGGAACAAGGAGGATGCCCCGCTTCGGCTCGATTGTCGCGGCTGCAGGCGAACGGCAATCAATCTGCCGGCGAGACCGTCTTGCTCGAGAACTGGTGCCAGCACTTTCCTTCGCACAGCGTCGGCGGCATCGTCTTCGATTCCGCGGGAGCGCTGTACATCGGCGCCGGCGACTCGGCGAGCGCCTTCGACATCGACTACGGCCAGCGCGGCACTCCGCCCAACGTCTGCGGCGATCCGCCCGGCTCCGCCGGCAGTCCCTTGAGCATCCCCGATTCTCGCGGCGGGGCCTTGCGCAGCCAGAATCTCGGCGCAGCGAGCTTCGGACGGGCGACCTTCGACGGCAAGATCCTGCGCGTCGACCCGGCAACCGGCGCGGCTCTTCCCGACAACCCGTTGTTCGGCGATCCCGTCGAGGGCGCCGATCGCATCGTCGCTCGCGGCCTGCGCCAACCCTTTCGTCTGGCAGTGCGCCCCGGGACCGACGAGATCTGGCTCGGCGATGTCGGTTGGGGCCGTCACGAGGAGATCAATCGAGTAGCGAACCCTACCGGCGAGGTGGCCAACTTCGGCTGGCCTTGCTTCGAGGGCGTCGCTCCACAAGGTGCTTTCAGCGCCTTGGGACTCGACCTGTGCGAGCAGCTCTACGATCAACCGAGCAACCACACCGAGCCGTTCTTCTCCTACGCGCACACCGAGGAAGTCACCCCTGGCGACAACTGCCCCGCCGGAACGTCTGCAGTCACCGGCCTGACTTTCTACCAAGGCAGCCACTTCCCCGAGGAATACGCCGGCGCCTTGTTCTTCGCTGACTACGGCCGCGGTTGCATCTGGGTGATGCCGGCTGATGGCAGCGGTGCACCCGACCGCGGCGGGCTGGCCAACTTCGCCTCGGAAGTGCCGAGCCCGATCGACATTCAAGCCGGGCCCGACGGCGCGCTCTACTACCTCGACATCTACGGAGGCGAGCTGCGCCGCATCTCATACTTGGCAGGCAACCGACCGCCGACGGCGGTGATCGAAGTCAGCCGCAGAAGCGGTCCGCTGCCGTTGCGCGTCGACTTCGACGGTTCCGCCTCGCACGACCCGAACGGCGACTCGCTCAGCTACCGCTGGGATTTCAACGGCGACGGCTCGATCGACTCGACCGCGGCGCGGCCGCGCTTCACCTACAACAGCGCCGGGACGTATGTCGTCGCGCTTACGGTCAGCGACAGTCGCGGCGCCAGCAATCGTGCCGCGCTCGAGATCTTCGCCGGCGCCGACATCGGGCCGAACCCACGCATTCTGCTGCCGGACGAAGATCTCCGCTGGCAGGTCGGCGATCGCATCGACTTTCAAGGGGTTGCGGAGGATCCGCAAGAAGGAGATCTCGATCCCTCCGCCTTTCATTGGTCGCTGGTCCTGCATCACTGCCCACTCGCCGGCTGTCACGTGCACTTGCTGCAGGACTTCGACGGCGTCGCCAGCGGCTCGTTCGTCGCCGCCGATCACGCCTATCCGTCCCATCTCGAGCTCAAGCTCGAGGTGACCAACTCGCAAGGCTTGAAAGCGAGCACCAGTGTGATGCTCGAGCCGGAGACCGCCGACATCGTCATCGAATCGCAACCGCGCGGGCTCAGTCTCGCTGCCGGAGCAGAGTCGCAGCGCGCTCCCTACACGCAAACCGTGCTGGCCGGATCGCTGGTGACGGTAACCGCACCCTCACCCCAACGGGTCGGCTGCCGCCAATATGAGTTTACCGGTTGGTCCGATGGCGGCGCGCGCAGTCACGAAGTGCGCGTACCGCAGAGCGGCCTGCGGCTGACGGCGACGTTCGCCGCGCCGGTGCAAGGACCGTGTACTCTTCCGTGCGCGGGCGACTGCAATGCCGATCTGGAGGTTGCCGTCGACGAGCTGGTTACTGCCGTCGCCATTGCCGTAGGCCTGCAAGCCCCCCGGCTTTGCAACAATGCCGATCTCAACGAAGACGGTCAGGTGACCGTCGACGAGATCATCTCGGCAGTCAATGCTGCACTCGAAGGTTGCGAGGGAGGTGCATCGTGAACCGCTCTGAAGATTCGGTCGCGTCGTCTGCTGCGGGCAGCGCTTCGCTGTTCACGGACCGATGGCTGCTCGGGGCGCTGGCGGCGGCGCTAGCCTTGCGGTTGCCCGGGCTCGCGGCCGCGCCGCTGTGGTTCGATGAAACGATCACTGCCGAATGGATGCATCTCTCTTGGGCAGAGCTGCTGAAGACGGTGCTGACCGACAATCACCCGCCGCTCTACTTCCTGCTGCTGCGAGGGTGGACGGAGCTCGCCGGCCATTCCGACTTTGCCTTGCGCCTGCCGAGTGCGCTGGCGTCGCTCGCCTGCGTGCCGCTGATGGCAGCGGCGGCGCGCTTGGCTGCGGGCGACGCGGCGATGCGCTGGGCTGCATGGTTCGCCGCACTGTCCCCGCTGTTGATTCACCACGGCCAGGAGGCGCGCGCCTACGCTGTGATCGCCCTGCTCGCCACCTCGCATTTTCTGCTGGTGCTGCGCTTCTTGCAGAGTGACAGCCGGCGCCTGCGTTGGGGCTTCGGTTTGACCGGAGCGATGCTGGCGTGGACGCACTACTACAGCGCGGTGTTCGTTGCGGCGCAGTTGCTGACGGTGCTGGTCGCCGCCCCGCGTCGCTGGCGCCAATGGCTACCCGGGGCGGTGATCGCCAGCGCCGGCTGCAGCTCAGCGGCGCTGGCGGCGATGGTTTACGCCCAGCGGGAGGCCGGCGGCGGCTACGAGCTCGGGCCGGCCGCAACCGCCGGTGTGCTGTGGGGCTTGTTGACCGAGTACACCTTGCTGCCGAGCTCGGAGGAGCTGCATGCCCACGGCGTCCCCGCGGCCTGGCGCTACCTTCCGGCCGCCCTGCTTGCCGCCCTCTGCGTCGTGCCCCTAGCGTGGTGGGGGCTGCAGAGATTGAAGCCGCAGCTTCGCGTGGCGGCTCTGGCGAGCATCGCCGCAGTGGTCATCGTTCCCTACGCCATCAGCCTGGTGATGGCGGTCGGCTCCCATCCCCGCTACGCCAGTCCCGCTTTGGCGCCGATGCTGTTGGTGATGACCGCGGCGATCTGCCATCCCCGCCGCCGCCGGCTGGCGCGGGTGGCGCTCGCCGGGGTTGCCCTGCTGATGGTGATCGCCAGCGGCAGACACCTCGTCGATCCTGGCCACGGTCGGGAAGACGTGCGCGGCGCGCAGGCGTGGCTGCGGGATCATTTCGGCCCGAGCGGCGAAGTGGTGGTAATGTCCGAAGAAATGGCGCAGCTGGCTCGCTTCCACTGGCCCGAGCGCAGCGTTCGAACCTATCCGCGGCCGCGCTTGATGGTAACCCCCGACAACGCGGCGGAGCTAGCGGAGCAGTTGCCGCTGGCTGAAGGAAAGGCCGTCTTTGTCATCGGTCGGGAATGGGTTGCCGATCCGAAGGAGCTGCTCGAGCGCGAATTGCGGCGCCGCTACGCTCAATGCGGCGAACACAATGTCCGCGGCATTCGCATTCTCTGTCTTACAAAGACTGTCCCGCTCTCGGCCTCTCTCCCCTACACGAATCAGCCGCGGCCGGCGCAGCAAGGCGACCCGGCGCGTTGGAATCAGGGTTCCGCCGGAGGTGACCGGTTTTTGCTGACGCAAACGGGTCATGGTCATAGCTTGGATGCACGAGCGCCGAACTGAGGAATGATGCAAGCAATTGCGAGAATTTCCCCTGCTGTCAGCAGCGTCTCTCTGCCGGAACGGCCGCAGCTGACGAGCTTGCCGATCGAACGGCTCGCCGGCGACTCGGAGCTGCGGGCGCAATGGCGAGCGCTGATTGCGAGCCAATGGCAGCCGTACCGCCTGTATCAATCTCCGGAGTGGTTCGATCATGTTCTCGGAACGCGCCGTGAGCAGCTTCTCGCGCCGCAGGCGTGGAGCGACGGCAAGCATCTGCTCGGGCTGGCGCTGCCCTACCTCAAGAATCACGTGCTGCCGTTCGAGGTGCGCCAGTATCCGTTCTACCAATGCCGGCTGCGTACCATCGCCTTCCTCGGCGCCGAGCCGCTGTTCCCGTGCGATCCGACGATTTACGACGCCTTGTTCTCCAAGACTCTGGCGGAGTCGCCTGAGGCGGACGGCTTCTACCTCCACAGCGTGCCGACCGAGGGATTCCTCTGGCAGCATCTGCACGACTCGCGCTGGGTCGAGCAGAACCTGTTGCTCTACATGCCGCACAAGGTGCGCCGCTTCGACGCGCTCGAGCTGCCGAGCTCCTTCGAGGAATACCTCGCGGCACAGTTTCGCAAGAAAAAGCGCTACAACCTGAAACGCCAGCTGCGGCTGTTGGAAGAGCACGCCAACGGCAGCCTCGAGCTGCGCCGTATCGAGCATCCTGGCGATGTCGGCTGGTTCGCCAGCGCCGCCGGCCGTGTTGCGCAGCGTTCGTGGCAAGCGCGGTGGTTGATTCCGGACACCTTCGAATCGCTGCGGCGTCCGGCCTGGATGGAAGATCTGGCGCGGCGCGGCATGCTGCGCTCGTACGTGATGCTGTGCGGCGGCTCGCCTTGCGCCATGGTGCTCGGCTACCAGCATGGCGATACCTTCCACTACTCCGAAACCAGCTACGACGAATCGTTCGCCAAGTTCTCGCCGGGCAGCGTGCTGATGTACCTGATGATCGCCGATCTGACCGAGCATCGCCGGCCGCGCTGGGTCAGCTTCGGCGCGGGCGAATCGCGCTACAAGCAGGAGTTCTCCAATCGATCCTGGAACGATGCCTCGATCCTGCTGTTGCGCCGCAATCGCCGCGGCTTGGCGATACGGACGGCGCACGGCCTGTTCCGCGGCGCTATCGACATTGCCAAGGACTGTCGCGATCGGCTGCGGCGTCCGCCGCAGCAGGAGAGCAGCGATGCTGCAGACGAGTGAGAGCACCGAGCAACCCAGCGGCGAGCCGCTGCCGGCGGCGCAGCCGGCAGCGGCCCCAGCGGCATCAGGGTCGGCGCCATGTCCCCTCTGCGGCGCTGGCGGCGAGCGTATGTTCTCCCGGCACGGTTACGGCATCAACCGCTGTAGCGCCTGCTCGCACCACTACGCCGAAGTCGAGCCGGATCGCGATCATGTCGCCCGGCACTACGGCGACGAATACTTCTTTGGCGGTGGCGCCGGATTCCCGGACTACAACCTCGAAGCGGAGCCGTTGCGAGAGCACGGCCGGCATTACGCCAGGCTGATCGCCAAACACCGACGGTCGGGCCGGGTGCTCGACGTCGGCGCCGCCGCCGGATTCCTGCTCGAGGGATTTCTCGAGCAAGGCTGGACCGGCGCGGCGATCGAGCCGAACCAAACCATGGCGACCCAGCTGACTCGGCGGCTGGGCTGCCCGGTGCACACTGGCGCGCTGGAGACCTTCGCCGCCGAAGCGCCCTTCGATCTGGTGCTGATGATCCAGGTCATTCCGCACTTCGTCGACATGGGTGCCGCGCTGCAAGCCGCCGCCGCCGCGACCGCGCCGGACGGCATGTGGCTGATCGAGACCTGGGACCGCGGCAGCACCACGGCGCGCATCTTCG
>DASPMH010000031.1:0-14779 GCA_035627175.1 Terriglobales bacterium
ACACCGCGGATCCTCGAAGCCTGGGCGGCTCGGCATCCAGGGCAGATACGGACGCTTCCCTTTCGGGGCAGCGGCATCGCAGCGGCGCGCGACTTCGCCTGGCGACAAGCGACCTCGCCGTGGGTCGCTTTCATCGACAGCGACTGCGAGGTGCAACCCGGCTGGGCAGACGCAGTCTTCGAGGCCATGCGGCGGCATGCCGGCGAGCCCGACTGCGCCGCCTTCGGCGGCCGCAATCGCGTGCCGCAGGACGGCCGCTTGCTGTACCGTGCCTACGCCTTGGTGCTGGCGACCTACGTCGGCGGCCACGACTCGATTCTCAACCGGCCCTTTGCCGAAAGCCGCCGCGTCGAGCACTGCCCGACCCTGAACGTCGTCTATCGCCGCAGTGCTCTCGAAGAGATCGCCGGCTTCGACCCAGCCTATGTCGCGGCCGGCGAGGATCTCGAGGTCACCCGCCGCCTGCGCGCGCGCGGCTACTCGCTGTGGGCGCATCCGGGGATGGTGGTCGAGCATGCCTTGCGACCGACTTTGGCGAGCTGGCTGCGCAATATGTTCGTCTACGGGCGCGGCCGCTGCTTCCACAGCAAGCGCCATCCCGAAGATGCCCACCCGAAGTTCCTCGCTCCACTCGCAGTTGGCCTGGCCTACATGATGAGTGCCGCTGCAGGGCCGGCCGGCCCGGTCCTGGTCGGCACGCTGCACGCGGCCGGCGTCGCCGCGCTGCTGCTGCCCGAGAGTCGCCGCCAGCGCGCCAGCATCGCGACCTACACCAGCGCCGTCGCGATCACCTGCATGACCCACCTCGCCTACGCCGCCGGCATGCTGGCAGAGCTGCCCAGGAGGAAACTCTGAAGAGGGGGAAGGGAGGGTTCCCTGGCGTGTTTGATTGGTCTCGCGTAGGTAGCTCGGGATGGCTGTTCCTCTGTCGCAGATGTTTACCGTCGCCAGCTACCTGTTGCGCCAGAAACTCCAGGGTAAGCGGCGCTATCCCTTGGTGCTGATGCTCGAGCCGCTCTATCGCTGCAACCTCGCCTGCGGCGGCTGCGGCAAGATTCAGTACCCGTCGCACATGTTGAAGAAGCAGCTCTCGGTCGAGGATTGTCTGCGCGCCGTCGATCAATGCCCGGCGCCGATCGTCAGCCTGCCGGGCGGCGAGCCGCTGCTGCATCCGCAGATCGACGAGATCGTCGCGGCGCTCGTCGCTCGCAAGAAGTACGTCTACCTCTGCACCAATGGGATCTTGCTCGAAGACCAGCTCGACCGCTTCACTCCGAGCAAGTACCTCAGCTTCAGTGTCCACATGGACGGCCTCGAGCCCGAGCACGACGCCGCCGTCTGCCGCCCCGGCACCTACCGCAAGGCCTATCAGGCGATTCAGGCGGCGCTGGCGCGCGGCTTTCGCGTGACCACCAACACCACGTTGTTCGAAGGCAGCGATCCGCAACGCACCCGCGATTTCTTCGACGAGATGATGCGGCTCGGCGTCGAGGGCATGATGATCTCGCCCGGGTACAGCTACGACAAAGCTCCCGACCGCGAGCATTTCCTGCGCCGCGAAGGCACCCGCGCACTCTTCCGCCGCATCCTCGCCGGCGGCATCGGCGGCTGGCGCTTCAATCAGTCGCCGCTGTTCCTGGAGTTCCTCGGCGGCGCACGCGACTACGACTGCACTCCCTGGGGCAATCCGACCTACAGCGTGTTCGGCTGGCAGAAGCCCTGCTACCTGCTGCAGGAGGGCTACGAGCCGACGTTCGCCGGTTTGATGGAGCGCACCGACTGGAGTCGCTATGGCCACCGCAGCGGCAATCCCAAGTGCCGTGACTGCATGGTGCACTGCGGCTTCGAGGCGAGCGCGGTCGAGGAGGCGTTCTCGTCGTGGCGCGGCCTCGCTGCCATGGCGCGCGCCACGCTGGCGGGTCCGCGCATCCCTGTGGTCGAAGCCGCAGCGGACCAGGTGCGCTCGGAGAGCGCACGCTACAGCGACTCGGCGCAGCCGACACCGCTCGCGGGTCGCATCCTTGCCGCGACGCCGGCGGCGCTGCGCGCGGCTTTCGATTACCGCGGCGACGTCACCGTGGAGCTCGCCGACGGCACGGCCGCAGAGGGCTTCGTCAGCAACCTCGACGAGGAGACCCTGCACCTGTGGCGCGATGGCGCGCGCGCGCCGCAGCCGATCCCTGCAGCCAGCATCCGATCGCTACGCTTCACCGGTCGCGACATGGCCGCGCCCGAAACTTGATCCGCGAGCCTGCGCCCCCTTTCCCAAAGGCGGCAGCGCCAAAGGCGCGGGGATTTCTGCGCGTCTATCGCGATCACTCCACCGATCGCGCACAGCGAAAGCCGGCAAAGATCTGCCGGCGCTGCGGATGATCCCAATTGCGGAAGGTGTTGCGGATCGCCACCGCATTCGTCGCCCACGAGCCGCCGCGCAGCACCTTGTAGCCCTTGCCGAAGTGGATCGCCGAGTACTCCGCGTAGGGAAACATCTCGAAGCCTGGATACGGCGCGAATTCACTCGCGGTCCATTCCCAGACATCGCCGATCATCTGCTCGCAGCCATAGAAGCTTGCGCCCGCCGGCAGCGTCCCAACCTCCGCCGGCGCGAAGGTCTCTTGCCCCAAATTGGCGAGCGAGCTGCTCGGCGCCTGATCGCCCCAGGGATAGCGCCGCGCGCCGCCCCGCTCGAGGTCCCACGCCGCCACCTTCTCCCACTCCGCTTCGGTCGGCAGCCGCTTGCCGGCCCAGCGCGCGAAGGCGTCCGCTTCGAACCACGAGACGTGCACCACCGGCTGCCACAGGCGCAGCGGCACCTCGCGGCCGAAATGCCGCTCCTGCCAGATCCCATCGAGCCGACGCCACTGCTGCGGGTGAGCCGCGCCGCTCTGCGCCAGCCAGGCGCGTCCCTCGGGTGACCACAGCTCCGGGCGCTGGTAGCCACCGTCTTCGACGAAACCGAGGAAGTCGCGATTGGTCACCGGCACCTCGTCGATGAAGTACGCCGGCAGCTCGACGACATGCGCCGGCCGCTCGTTGTCGTAGGCACAGCTGCGATCGTCGCTGCCCATGACGAAAGGCCCCGCCGGAATCAGCACCTCGACCGAGCTCGGCCTGCCAAGCTCCTCGCGGTCGCGGCGCCAGTACGGCTCGTAGTGCAGCTCCGCAATCAGTTGGATCGCCTGAAGCATCGTCTCGGCATGCTGCGCTTCGTGCTGCGCCACCATGGCGAAGACATAGCCGCTGTCGAGCAACGGATTCGGCTGCGCCGCCTCGCAATGAGACGATGCCACTCGGGCCGCATCGCGCGTCGCCTGCAAGAAGCGCAGTGCTCCGTCCCGGTCGAGCAATGCCAGCTCGGCGCGGCGCACGCGAGGATGGCGAGCGGAATCGTAGATGCTGTCGTTGCGCGGGGCATCCCGATCGAGACGGCGATTGCCGTACAGCGCGCGTGCGATCCACTGCTCTTCGTAATTGGCGATGTGACCCAGGTCCCACACCATCGGGCTCATCAGCGGATTGTGCTGGCAGGTGAGCTGCTGGTCGGTCAGCGGCGCGATCAGGCGCAGCGTCTGCGCCCGTACCGCGTCGAGCTGACGCATTATCCTTACCGGCGACGAAGCGGCGGTCTGCTTGGCTCGCCGGCGCCACAGCAGCAGCGCGAAGCGCTGCTGTTCGTCTCGGAAGGTTTCGATCGACTCGAAGCCGTAGCGCTCCGGGGACAGCGGGTTGCGCTCGAGGTCGAACTTGCGACTGATCTCGATGTGAATCGCCTCGCCCGGACCGATGCGAAAGCGACGCCCGTACTCCGCCAGGTCGATGTCGGTAGCGCGGCGAAACCGCGCCGAGATCTCCATCTGCGCCATCTCGCGGTTGAAGTAGGCGACGTGCTCGATCGCATCGAGGTCGATTGCGGTGCCGAGCTCGCGATTCATTCGCGCGAACAGGTTGCGGAGGAAGCGAGCGGTGACACCGGCGGAGTCGGCGTAGGCGCGCTCGAGGCTGCCGACATCCTTCACCAGATCGACACCGAGCAGAAAATGATCGCCGCCCGCGAGCGCCTCGCCAAGGCTCGCCAGGAAGACATCGGTCTGCTGATGAGTGAGGTTGCCGATGCTGCTGCCGAGAAAGAGCAGGCACAGAGGCGAGTGCGCTGCCAGTCGCGGCAGGGCCTGCTCGTAGCTGCCGGCGATTTCGCATACAGCCAGTTGCGGCAGGTCTTGCCGCAAGGCCGCGCAGGTGACGGCCAAGTGCTCGCGGCTGATGTCGATCGGCACGTAGGTCGCCGGCCCGCGCTGCAGCCAAGCGTCGAGCAGCAGGCGCGTCTTAACCGCACTGCCCGCACCGAGCTCGGCAACCGCACCGGCGCCGACGAGATCGCGAATGCGCGCCGCAGATCGCGCCAAGATCTCGCTCTCGGCGCGGGACAGGTAGTATTCTGGCAGCCGCGTAATACGATCGAAAAGGGCACTGCCGTGTGCGTCGTACAAGTACCGGCAATCGAGCGAACGCGGCCGCGCCGACAATCCACGAATCACCGCCTGCGCAAAGGCGGCACGCTGCACCGCCGCAGAGTCGCTCTCGCGAGCTCGATCACCGCTTACCAGTGGCATGGAAGCCACCTCGGGAACTGCCTGCATACTGCTCCTCCATCCAAGCGGGCCTCGCAGCATCATTCCCATTCCACAGCCTCGCGCAATCCTTGTCCAAGGAAAACAATCCAAGAGTGTGCGCCCCCTTTCCCAAAGGGCTGAAGCTTTCGCCGGCGAAAGCCTCAGCGCTGGCGCGGGGGATTTTCGCACCCGACCTCACCACCCAGGCACTGTCGCTTCTAAGCAGATGGCGCCGCAGGCAGCGTCAACTTGAACTGGGTGCCCGCGTTGGGTGCGCTCTCCACCCAGATCTTTCCGCCGTGGGCTTCGACGATGCCCTTGGCGATGTACAGCCCGAGGCCCGACCCTTCCCGGTTGGCCCGGCGCGGTTGCCAGTAGCGATTGAAAATGTGCGGCAGCTGATCGGGCGGAATGCCCGGCCCGGTGTCCGCCACGGTCAACAGCAACCCGTCGGGATGAGGCTCGGTGCGCACCGTGATCGCACCCTCCTCGGGAGTGAACTTGATCGCATTGCCGAGCAAGTTCGACAGTACCTGGAACAGCCGACTGCGGTCGGCATTGACCATCGGCACCGGCTTGCGTTCTTCGGCAATGGCGATCCGTTTGCCTTCCGCCAGTGGACGCATGATCAGTAGCGCTTCGTCGATGGTGTCGGTGATCGACTGCGGTTGATATTGAACTTGCAGCTGCCCCGCTTCGATCTTCGCCATGTCGAGCAGATCGCCGATCAGGGTGCGCATGTGGCCAACCGAGCGCTGAATACGCTGCATGCTGTCGCGCAGCATACCCGACCGCTCGTCGGTTCCGGAGCCGACCTGCCGCAACAGCGCGCTCGCTTGAATGCCGATGACGTTCAGCGGATTTCTGAGATCGTGCGAAGCCACCGCGAGGACATCTTCCCGCAAGCGAACGGCACGCCGCTCCTGGATGATCTGGCGCTCGAGATTGATCTCGACCGCCGTTCTGCGCAGGTCGCGGGCGGCCTCGATGTCGGTTGCCGACCACGGCTGCGAGCGCAGCCGCACCTCTTCCTTCCACAACTCGAAGGAGCGGCGCGGATGCAGCCGCAGCGACGGATCGATCTCGGCGGGCTTGCGCGGATCGCCGCCCCAGTGGACGGTCTGCACCACCTCCGGCCGAAACCACAGCACCCGCATCCGGCTGGCGCTCGGCACCGCGAAGGTCATCAAGCCGCTCGCGCTGTCCTTCACCTGCATCGCCGGCGCAAACAACGCGGGCAACGATGCCGTGCAGAACGGCTCGAGATCGCCCCGCTCACCGAGCCATTCGACCAGAACCGTGACGAAAGAAGGTGGAGGCGTGCGACCGAAGGCGGTGCTGTCGCTGCCGTTGACGACCACTACGCCCTCGGCGTCGACCAGAGCCAACAGATCCGCGGGGCAATCCATCAGCGCATCGAGTACGCCATCGCGCGCCCGTACCGAGCCTGCCAAGCGTTGCTGCAGCTCGAGCCGCGCATGGCGCAAGGCGATCTGCTCGCGGTCCTCGAGCGCGGCAATCTGCAACGACGCCAATCGGCCGAGAATCTCGCAAGCCGACCGGATCTCGTAGGGTACCGAGCGTGGCTCGCTGTGATTACCGCAACTGATCAAGCCCCAGAGCTGATCGCGCACGATCACCGAGACACTCATCGAGGCCCGGATCCCCATGTTGGCGAGGTATTCGAGATGGACCGGCGAGACGCTGCGCAGAACGGCGAAGCTGAGATCGAGCGGTGCACCGGTGTCAGGGTGCAGCTCCGGCACCAGGCGCGCCGGAACGTAGCGGGCATCGGGAATGATCCGCAGCCAATTCTTGCGGTACAGTTCGCGCGCCTGAAACGGAATATCCGAGGCTGGATAACGCAGCCCCAAGTACGGCTCGAGCTCGGCCGCGCGCGCCTCGGCCTCGACCGAACCATGGCCCGCTTCGTCGAAACGGTAGAGCAGCACGCGCTCGAAGCCGGTCAGGCGGCGCAGCTCGGTGGTCACCGTGGTGAACAGCTCGCGCAAGCTGCGCGCCGCTTCGATCGCGATCAACGCCGGCCGCAGGGGGTGATGCACGCTTGACGGCACCGCCCCCACAGGCTCGATCTCGAGCATTCCGATCTGCTGGTGACGATGGACGATCCCGTCGAAGCATCTCTCCCCGTACGACAGCGCTAAGGGATTCATCTCGTCCCAGCGATCGCCGCCGAGCGCCAAGCGCACCTGCTCGGCCGCAGCTTCTCCCCATACGGCGGACAACGGGCGCGACAGCACCTCGTCGACCGCAACCCCGAGATGATCGGCGACATTGTCGCTGACCTGAACGATGGTCAGCTCGGGCTCGCGCAACACGAACAACACCCCGTGCGGCTGGGTCGACCCGGGTATGTGGATCGGTTCGCGATCGCAATGGGAAGTGTCGGCGGTGGCGCTACGTCCCTGGTTCATCCACACGGTTCGATCGCTTCGATGACCGGACCAAATTGGTTGAACGGGGTGTCATAACATTGCACCCGCCCTTGCTCCGATTGAAGCGTTCCCATCGATGAGGGCACCAAGAACTCGATCGACCCCGAATCGCCCTCGGTGTCGCACAGCAGTTTGATGCGATAATCCAAGCTGAGATCTTCGTCACAGTCGAGATCGACGGTCACACCAGCCGCGCCCGGCGCCAGCAAATCGGGGCTCAGCGCGAGCGCGCTGCAGCGGCTGACATTGCCATCGTGCTCGAAGAAAAACCGACCCCAGAACGCCTCCTGATTGTCATCGAACTCCCGGCCGTCCTTGAGGTAGCCGACTAGGCGAACGAGTTGCTCAGATTCGTCCATGCCGGAGTAGCCGACCGTGAGGAAGGCGCGTGTAGAGTTGTACTCGTCTGCCGGCAAGCTCTCCGGGTCGCACTCGCTGCACCAACCCGGCGAAGGGATCGATGCCTCGGGTTCGGCGTAGATGTCGAGGCGTGAAGCGGTCAGATCGATCTCACTCGTTGCCGAGCCGGGCGTCGCATCGGTGGTGTTCGCCTGGAACACCGCAACGCGCAGGCGATGGCCGGGTTGAAGCAGGTTGGCAACCGAGCTCAGCGGAATGGTGTAATTCTGAAAGCCGCTGGGTACAGGCGCAAAGGTGTCGAGACCATTGCGAGCCGAGGCGCGCAGGAAACCCGCACTGATGCGGTGGGCGCTGCCGTCGGGCCAGACGTCGTCGAGATGCACCATCCAATCCCAGTCGTAGAGATCCGAGCTGGCACGCAGATGTATCGTCGCCGGACCTGCGATCAGCAGCGGCGCGCTGACCGCGGCACTGGTGAAGGTGATCGCACGCTGCTCGAGCAGCCGCATGTCGGGAAAGGTAAAGGAGTGATCGGCGCCGAAGGGCGACAACTCCGGCTCCCATACAATTGGAGCTTGGTAGCCAAATGAGATGGATCCCGAAGACGCAGCGCTCGGTGCGAGGGCACGATCCTCGCGCGAGCTGATGGTGTTGGTCTGAGTCGGATCGAAGTAGAGGGAGAGCAGCTCGTGCTCGGCGGGCGGCCACTCCGTCGCTGTCGCCCAGTCGACCCGACGATTCATGAAGGCTGCCTGCGGCCCACCTTGCTCGATCGCATAGCGAACGTCGTAACCGACGGTATCGGGAGGATCGCCATCGAGCAGGAAGTGATCGAAGAATTGCCGCAGCTCGCCAGTCAGCGCATAGCTGCCCTCCGGAAATCGAGCGACCGGTCGTTCGAGCGTCGCATCGATCGGCGTATGCGTCCCGCTGTAGACGAACACCGCACTGTAATCGTTGGCGAGCGCGTCCGCTTGCGCGACATAGGGCAGCTCGGTGCCCGAGAGCGCGTCATTGTAGGAGGTATACAGCAGCATCGGCAATTCGATGCCGACGATCTCCTGGCGCAGATCGCGCTCATCCCAGAACGCGTTCTTGCTGCGCCCATGAATCTCTAGGCCGGCATCCAACAACGGCGGGATGCGCAACTGCGGATCGATCATCGCGGTGTGCCAGTAGGTAAACGACAGCATCCAGTACGTCAGGGCTGGCCACGGCGCGCCCATTTTGGTGACGCCGGCGTCGTACCAGTCTAAACCACCGCCACCGAGAACGGCGCACTTAAGGCCGGACGGTAACTGATTGGCCAGGGCCATGCCTCCAAGGATCGCCGGGCCGCTGTAACCGTGCAGACAGTACTCCCCGGTCGCCCATGGTTGTGCGGCGAGCCAGGTATCGATCAACTGCAGATCCCCTTGGTCGGTGTCACCGAAGAAGTTCGGCGCGCCGCAGGAATCACCCTGGCCCCGCTGGACCACGTGCACGACGTTGTAGCCACTGCGGACCATGTAGCCGAGATCCGCCGACACCTGTTTTTCGATGTAGGGGCTGAAGTGCACGATCGAAGGCCGCTGGGTCACCGGACACGGGGTCGGCTCGTTGCACGGCGCATCGGCTATCCGGTACGCGCGCGCCCAGAGACATTGATCGATCCGGTCCTCACCGCTGTAGGTGATGATCTCGATCGAAGTCCCGCTGATATCGACATCGACAACTTCTTGCCCGATCGGACCTTCGCAGCTGCTCGCCATCACGAAGGCGCGGAACGAACCCGCCTGCGAGTAGGTGTGCTCGACAGTTCCGCACTGATCGCCATAGGCGGGCACCTGCGTGATCGGAGAGCCATCACCGAAGTTCCAAGAACAGGTGGCGATCGGCCGATCCTGCGGGTCGCTGACGGCTGCCGAGAAAATCACCGTGGTCGGTGCCGCCGAGCTCAATCCCGGATAGATCGCCGGCCGGCCAGATCCGTTGCCCCACGCCTCACGGTTCTGATCGTAACTGCGCTCGGAGTCCGCGCAGGAGGGTACCGGCGTCGGGGTCGGCGTTTCGATCGGCGCTGTCGCCGTTGCGGTCGGCGTGTCGGTCGGGCACGGGGCGAAAGTGACGTTGGAGTTGCCGCCTCCGTCGCTACAGCAGGTACAAGTAATTGCCGCACCGCCACTCGCGTCGATACCGGTGATCGTGCCATCTGCCAGCGAAGCCGCCTGGGTCAGGATCAAGTCCGCCGGCGATGCACTGCCGCCGAGAGAGGCCAGCGTCCAGCCGGCGCCCAGATCGTCGAGTAGCGTCGTCACCTGCCATGGACCGTGAATCGGGCTGAGCGTCACGGTCGAGGTGGGGCCGAGGTAGAGCTTGGCGATGCCCGGATGCAGACCGAGACCGCCACCGAAGTCATAGTGGCCGGTTACCCGCACCTCGTTGGCAGCGACGCCGTAGTTGCCCGGCATTGCGGTTTTATGTGCGCTGCTGCTGCCGCCGATCAGCCGAAGCACGCCGCCGGTATGCGTCACCCGGCACTGGGCATCCATATAGGCAGCATCATCATGCAAGAAATGGCCGCCGATGGTGATGTCGGAGCCCGCCCAATTCCACTCCGGCCAGCCAAAGCCAGAGCAAATGACGTCGCCTTCGAAGACACCGCCCCGACCGGGAAGATGAACCATGCCCGGGTTGCCGATATGGGCGGCGTTGATCGCGAAGTCGTCAGCGACAGTCCAGGCGGTGTTGCCGCCGAGGATGCGAAGCTGGTTGTTCAACGTATGGCCAGCGGTAGTGAGCGTGCAGTTTGCGTGCAATGCGCAGTAGAGATCGCTGGTATTGCTCCACGTTACTCCACTACTTAGCGCCAGCGCCTCCGCCACCGTGATGCCAGCCGAGCCGCTGACGACCGGAGCATGGGTGATTCCGGTGAATTCGATCGACTTGCAGACGATCGGCGCGTCGAAGGTGACCGTCTGCGATGCCGCGTTGAATGAGCTCGCGTCGAAGTGGCACCTGGTCTCATTGTCGGGCAGCCAACCGGACTCAGTGCCGCCGCTGGTGGTGACCCAGCAGGCAGGGTTGGAGACGTTGCCGTTGCAGCCGGGCGCCGAGTGTTTCCAGTAGAGGTGCGGCAGCGTCCAGTAGACGGTCATCGAAAGGCAATCCAGATCGAAGTCCCGTTTGTTCGATCCCGCCTGGGTTGTCGTACGCAGAACGAATGTGTTGTTGTTGCGAACCTCGACAGCGGTCGGCGGGCTAGCGTCAAAGCCCCACAAGTCACTTGCGGCTCCCACCGAAATCGCCTGATCGGCACCATTGGGATAGGTCGCTTGGGCAAATGTATGAGTCTTACAGGCAGTAGACCATTGCACTTGCCCGAAGCGCTCGAGGCCGAGATTGAAATTCAACTTGGGTGAGCCGTTCAAGCTATCCACTCTTGCTTCGCCCACTACCTTGATCCCAAGAATGTTCGCTGTCGTGGGGATGGGCGCGGCTCCGGCTAGTGCGTCGCCGAAGCGCCAGTTCTTGAAATCATGCTGATCGCGGCTCCCGGCCAGGCAGCCGGTGCCGCCGCTACTGCCGCTCTGCTCATCGACGGCGCGGTCGCCGCCGCAGGCCATTGCAGACGCGATGCCATCTTCCCAGCCATTGGTATCCCCTGTTCCGACCGGGGACGAAGTGCCCCAAGCGCGCACCGTCTCGCGAGCGTGAGTCGGGGTGGCTAAAACCGCGACGATCGCGATCGTCATTGCCCACGCCGCCGCTCGGCCCAGTGCGACGCCGCAGTTGTCAATCGTCAACCAAGCAAATGATGCCATCGGCACACTCCCCCCGCGTACGGGTGTTGGAAACGGAAGAGCGGCCTTCCTACGTCAGCCCACGCTCGCGAGTAAAGCTCCGCGAGGCGCTCAGATATCTCTGGGAACGACGATCTTCTCGAGCCGCTCGAAGCCGAGCTGCAGCGCCAGTGCCATCACTGCCGAGGGGATCGCGCCTTCGAGGATCAGGGCGGCGTCGTCGAGACGGATGCCGGTCAGGATCGGCTGGCCGTAGCCCCCGGCCCCGACCAGCGCGCCGAGTGTCGCGGTGCCGACGTTGATCACCGCCGCGGTCTTGATACCGGCGAGGATCAACGGCGCGGCCAGGGGCAGCTCGACGAAGCGCAGGCGCTGCCATCGACCCAGTCCGAGCGCCGCGGCGGACTCGCGCAGCGGCGGCGCAATATCGGCGAGGCCGGCGTGGGTGTTGCGCACGATCGGCAGCAGTCCGTAGAGAAACAACGCCACCAGCGCCGGTACCGTGCCGATACCGAGCAAGGGAATCAGCCCGACCAATAACGCCAGCGATGGGATCGTCTGCACCAACCCGACGGAGGCGACGATTCCCTGCCCTAGCCGCGGCCGCAGAAAAGCCGCGACGCCGAGTGGCAGCCCGATCAAGATGGCGGCGAGCAGCGACACCGACACCAGAGTGAGATGCTCGACCGTGCGCGTCGCAATGCGCTCGGCACGACCAGCGATGCGAAGCTCCGGTCTCTCACCCGATTGCGCCAAGAAGTCCGCCGCAATGACCTGCTCAGGGACACGATCGAGCTTGGCGCGGGCATTCATGCCGATCATCTGCTCCGCCTCGATCGAACCCTCCAGCTCGAGCAGCGCGCGATAGGCGACCGCCGCCTGCTCGCGCAGCTTCGCCCGCATCAGCCACAGCGCATCATAGGCGGGGAAGTAGCCACGATCGTCCTCGAGGACGCGCAGGCCGTAGTAGCGGATGTCGGCGTCGGTCGAGTAGAGATCGGTGACATCGATCGTCGCCGCGGCGAGCCCTCGGTAGGCGAGATCGTGCTCGAGGCCGCGCACGTCCTGATGCGGCAAGCGATAATGCGCTCGCAGCCCCGGCCAGCCATCGGCGCGGTCGAGAAACTCGTTGGTGAAACCGAACCTCAGCCGCGGGTGCCGGTGCAAATCCGAAATGCGCCGCACCCCGAGCTCGGCTGCTGCCGCTTCGCGCATGCCCAGGGCATAGGTGTTCTCGAAGCCGAGCGAGCGCGACAGCAGCAGCCCGCGGCGCGCCAACTGCTCTTCCATTGCCGCCAGGCTGATCGACGGCGGCGCGCCGAGGATCTCGACCGCGATGGTGCCGCTGTACTCCGGATAGACATCGATCTCGCCGCGCTCGAGCGCGGAGAACAGCACCCGCGTGCCGCCGAGCTGGGCTACATGTTCCGCCGCACCACCGGCACGACGCACAGCCAGCGTCGCCACCTCGGCCAGGATCACCGACTCCGTGAATGCCTTCGAGCCAACCCGGATCGGCTCACCCGCCTCGGCCGCGAGCGGTGCCAGCAGGCAGACAGCGAGAGCCGCGATCGCGGTTGGTCGGGTCACAGCGGCGACTGGCTCACCGGTAGGCCGCGGCATTGAGCCCGCACGAACGCTTCGACGAAGGGATTGGCCGGGTTCGCTGTCAACTCCTCGAAGCGACCCTGCTGCACGATCGTCCCTTGGCGCATCAAGACGACGTGATCGGCGAAAAACGCCGCTTCGGCGAGGTCGTGGGTGACCATCACCACGGTCTTGTTCAACGCGCGGAATACCTCGCGCAGATCGTCCTGCAGCTCCGCCCGTACCATCGGGTCGAGCGCGCCGAGAGGCTCGTCGAGCAGCAGCACCGCCGGATCGAGCATCAGCGCTCGGATCAGACTGACGCGTTGGCGCTCGCCGCCGGAGAGCTGCAGCGGATAGCGAGCGAGCCACTCGATCGGCAGACGAACCAAGGCGGCGAGCTGCTCGAGCCGCTCGCCGATGCGCTGCGGCAGCCACCCGGCGCAGCGCGGCGCCAGCGCCGCGTTCTCGGCAGCGGTCAGATGTGGGAACAAGCCCCCTTCTTGAATCACGTAGCCCATGCGCCGCCGGCGATGCTGCAAACCAGGCGAAATCACTTCTTCACCTTCGAAGCGGACGCTGCCGCGGTCCGGCCGCAGCAGACCGATCATCAGTCGCAGCACCGAAGATTTGCCACAGCCGCTCGGACCGATCAGCACCGTGGTGCGACGAGCCATGACTTCGAGGTCGAATTGGCGCAGCAGAGGCGTCCCGGCGAAAGCTTTGACAACGCCAACCAGTTCCAGCGGCGGCCGTTCGTCAACGGCACTATCGACAGCGGCAAGACGCATCTGAAGCGCAATCCTAGCTTCAATTCGCAAGAAACCCTAAGTCCCTTTTGGGTGTGCGCCCCCTTTCCCAAAGCGCTGACGCCTTCGCCGGCGAAGGCGTCAGCGCCGCAGGTGCGGGGGATTTCTGGGTGCCTTCCCGCGAGCGCCTTCCCGAGAAAATGGACCCAACAAAAGGACGCACAACGCCGCGTTCCCACGACCGTACCGTCGCATGGCGGCGAGCCGCACCACTCGCTAAGCAGGTGTATCGCCAAGGAGGACCCATGCTGCGGCTGCACGACTATCTCGATTCCGGCAACGGCTATAAGGTGCGACTGCTGTTGCACCAACTCGGCCTACCGTTCGAGCTGGTCGAACACGACATCCTGACCGGTGCGACTCGCACCGCCGAGTTCCTCGCCAAGAATCCCAATGGCCGCATCCCGGTGCTCGAGCTCGACAACGGCGTGTTCTTGCCGGAATCGAACGCGATCCTGTTCCACCTGGCCGAAGGGACGGCATTCCTCCCGCGCGATCGCCTGGAGCGAGCCCAGGTGCTGCAGTGGATGTTCTTCGAGCAGTACAGCCACGAGCCGAACATCGCCACCTCGCGCTTCTGGCTGCGCCATCTCGAGATCACCCCCGAGCGCCGCCTCGCGTTGGAACAGAAGAAGGTCGCCGGCGACGCCGCCCTAGCGGTGATGGAGCGCCACCTGGCGGCGCGCCAGTTCTTCGTCGGCGAGCGCTACACCATCGCCGATATCGCCCTGTACGCCTACACCCACGTCGCTGCCGAAGGTGGCTTCGACCTCGAGCCCTACCCAGCGGTACGCGCCTGGCTAACGCGAGTACGCGCCCAACCCGCCCACGTAGAAATCACTTACGCCGACAGATGATCCCAGAAACCACCGCGAAGTTCGCAGACCACCGCGCCGCTCTCGGCGACGATCACATCGAAGACCCGCGCGTCCGTTCGCGCTGAGGAGCCTGCGCAAGCAGGCGTCTCGAAGCGCAGGGTGCCCTGGGCCTTCGAGACCTGTCCTGAGCACCGTCGAAGGACGGCGCTGGCGCGCCTCCTACCAACGAACCGTAGAACAGTTCCCGCACTAAGGCCCGTTCGGCCTGAGAAGGCGCGAAGCGCCGTCCTTCGACGGTGCTCAGGACAGGTCTCGGAGGCGCAGATCGACCTGGGCTTCGAGACGCCCCTTCGGGGC
>DASPMH010000032.1:0-2629 GCA_035627175.1 Terriglobales bacterium
GCGGTTCATGTGGGCCGCCGCGGGATGTTTCTTACACGCGTCCTTGCAGACCCGCGGAGCGGGGGCACCTCGCCGTACTGGCTGCACGGTGGCAACCCCGCTCATCGGGTGATGCGGTGTCCAACGCGTGGCATGCGTCGGACGGCCGCGCCTATTTCTTCACGATCTGAAGCTGCGGACGTTTGCGCCGGTTCTTACCGGCGTCCTCTTGGCGGCGCTGAGTACGCCGGGCGCTCTCTTCTTCTGCGAAGGGCAGGGCGGCGGCGATCAGCTTATCGAATCGGTAGCGATTCGCGACCTGGCCGTACGCAGCCTTCGTCCGCGGTTCTCGTTCGATGAGGTTGGCTTTCTCCATCGCCGCGATGCGTCGCTGCACAGTCCGGGCACCGATGCCGAGTGCATCCGCGATCGTGGCTTTGGTCGGGAAGGGCGGATTCTCAGCATCCCACCACTTCGTTGCGAGATACAGGATGATCGCGAGATCTCGGGTATGGTGCGGGACGGGCTATCTGACCACACTGAGGTCACCCAAACTGGTATCGAGACCAAGCGATGCCGCGCGCTCGATGAGGACATTTGGGATCATCGTCCAGCCAGCATCGAGCAGTGGGCGCGTCCACTTGCGCTCGTTGCGACGTAGTTGGGTTACTTCCTTAAGGGGCGGTCTTGGCGGCCATGTTCAACTCCAAATCGCGATCAACGCTGACGCACAATGCGAACTGAGAACGGAAGCGCCGGCGGCGTACGTTTAGCGCCGAGGAGAAGGCGACGGTGGTGCGGCGGCACTTCGTCGACAAGGTGGCGGTGTCCGATCTGTGCGACGAGTACAAGATCCAGCCGAGCCTGTTCTATCAGTGGCAGCGCCAGGCGCTGGAGAACCTGGCTCAGGCGATCGAGCCGCCGCGAGGAGAGCATGTCGCGACGGCAGACGGAGCAGGAGCGCAAGATCGCTTTGCTGGAAGCCAAGGTGGCGAAGAAAGACAGCATCATTGCCGAGATCTCCGAGGAGTACGTCGCGTTAAAAAAAGAGCTTGGGGAGCTTTGAACGGCCGCTGGGTTCCCCATGATACCCGCGACGAGGTGATCGACTTCGTCACGGGCTTGGCCGAGAAGACGGAGTTGAAGGCGGAGAGAATGGTTGGCTGGATCGGGATCGCGCACGGCAAGTTCTACGAGTGGAAGAAGCGCTACGGCAAAGCCAACGAGCACAACGGCAAGGTGCCGCGCGACCACTGGATCGATGACTGGGAGCGCGAGCGAATCATCGAGTTTCACGGCCACAATCCGCTCGAAGGGTACCGCCGGCTGATGATGCTCGACGCAGGCATCGTCGCGGTCAGTCCGTCGACCCCCTACCGGGTGCTGAGTCGGGCCGGATTGCTCGATCGCTGGAACCGCAAGCCGTCGAAGAAGGGAGGCGGCTTCGTGCAGCCGGAAAAGCCGCACCAACACTGGCACATCGACATCTCGTACCTGAACGTCAGTGGGACATTCTACTACCTGTGCGCAGTGCTTGACGGCTACAGCCGAGCGATCGTGCACTGGGAGATCGGAGAAGCGATGAAGGAAGACGATGTCGGGACGATCGTGCAGCGGGCGCGCGAGAAGTATCCAGAGGCGCGGCCGCGGATCATCTCGGACAACGGCCCGCAGTTCATTGCCCGCGACTTCAAGGAGTTCATCCGGATCGCGGGCATGACTCACGTGCGAACATCACCGTACTATCCGCAATCGAACGGCAAGCTAGAGGCGTTTCACAGGACACTGAAGGTGACGACGATCCGGCCAAAGCAACCAGGCACGCTCGAAGAAGCGCGGCGCGTCGTCGGCGAGTTCGTCGAGCACTACAACAACGTGCGCCTGCACAGCGCGATCGGCTACGTCTCGCCGGCGGCGAAGCTGGCGGGACTCGAACAGGCGATCTGGAAAGAGCGCGACCGCAGGCTCGAAGCGGCACGCGAACAGCGTCGCCGGCGACGTGAAGGTGCAATCGCGGCATGATCGCATTGGTGGGGCATAGCCGCAATGCGCAGCAGAGCGGCAAGCATCGGCTTGCCGCTCATAACCGCTCGGACAGACGAAGGATGAGAGACTGTCACCCG
Source organism: Terriglobales bacterium (assembly GCA_035627175.1). Classification (GTDB taxonomy): domain Bacteria; phylum Desulfobacterota; class Binatia; order HRBIN30; family HRBIN30; genus DASPMH01. The sequence continues at coordinate 2,103 of DASPMH010000032.1, forward strand.
AAGGGCCGAAGCGAAGCGGAGGAGGTGCGAAGCACCTTGACTGGCTCTCAGCCTTCGTCTACCCGCGTCGCGAGACTCATCGAAGTCACAAGATGAGCAACCCCGAGTCACGTTCCCGCTGAACCAATACAAGTGTGTCTGCCGGAGCCGATGTCGTCCGAGCTGCCCTGCCTCGATCTTGAGATCGGCAGTATCGCTAACATCGCGGAGTTGATTGCCGCACCGCCTACGAAGCGGCGGGGCCTCTACGCCTGGCCTGTCGGGACTGGCGCCGCGACTCGGTAGCCGGCGACTCGCTCGCGCAGGTGCTCGAGGGCAACGTAAGCGGCGGGGACGACGAAGAAGGTCAACAAGGTCGAAAAAAACATGCCGCCGACGACCGCCATCCCCAGCGGCGCTCGCGCTTCCCCGCCCGCACCGCCGCCGATCGCGATCGGCAGGATGCCGACGATCGTCGACAGCGCCGTCATCAAGATCGGCCGGAAGCGCACCTTGGATGCTTCGAAGGTCGCGTCGATCAGCGCGAC
>DASPMH010000033.1:0-3817 GCA_035627175.1 Terriglobales bacterium
ATGCTCGGCCGCGGGCTTCTGTTGATGGTAGCGGCGGATTTCGCCGGGTTCGGGCGGGACACGGTAGCGGGCTCGTTGGTGCGTGGCGGTGCGTTGACCCGCCAGCAGTTCCGCCAGCGGCAGGAAAGTGATGCCGATCGCTATGCCCTGTGGCTGCTGCACCGCAGCGGTGGCCGGGTCGAGGGTGCGTTCGAGTTTCTGCGGGCGCTCGAAGGCCCGGTGCGGCCACTGACGCATTTCGACGACAGCCCGACGGCGGCGCAGGCGCGGCGGCGCGCCATGCAAAAGATCATTCGCGAAGAGGGATGGCAGCCAGCCGGCGAAGTCGGACCGGTGGTGCCGGGAGACGGGCTCGATCTGCCCGTGCCCAAGCGGGTGTTGCCGCGCCGTCAGAAGCGGACTTCGTCCTCCGGCCCGAGCTCGATCACCTGAGGTGCCGCGAGCGCCCAGCCATCGTTGGCGACCCGGCGAAGCGGAGCATTCTGGAACTTGACCCGCGCTTGGAAACTCGCAAGATTCCGCGGCCGGAGGTTCTCATGGCCGAGTCTCTGCAGCCCTGTTGCCAGCGCACGCGGCGCGACTACATCCGACGCATTGCGGGCGCGATCTTCAGCTTTCCGCTGATCAAGTCGATCCCCTGTCCCACTTGCAACCGAGTGATTGCCATACGCCTCTACGAGCCCCCAGAAGACGTCGACAGCGCAGCCTGAGAGTTGCACCGCCACACGGCCCAAAGGCCGCAGTCGCTGCCAGCCCCGGCGCATGCGCCTTTCGGTTGCGCGTGCCTGTTCCGCCCCGATTGCCAGGATCGTCATCGTCGCACCTCGCATCTCACCGCGCCGGCTCCGGCCGGCGCGAGTTGAGCCGATCTGCTGCCGGACGGCTCTCCACTTTGGTCGGAGTGCCGGGCCGCCGCATCGCCACCACCATCTTCCATTTCTGGTCGGACTTCGACCATTTCCCGAGTGCCAGTACCTGCTGCATCCGCCTCACCTCCACAGTTGATGGCAGATGAGAAGGGCAATGCTCGTGCCAGGCCGCGGCGCTCGCTACCGGCCTTGCCGCTACTCCGCCGTACGAAACCCATCGAACAAATCCGAACGGGTGCGGAGAAGAATGAACGAAGCTGCGCTCGGCCCCGGCGCTCCCCTCGCGTCGTGATGTGCGGTTGGTTAGGATCCGCCGCCGATGGCAGGAGCGCAGCCGCCACTGATCTCGATCCGCCACGTTTCGCGCCGCTACTATCGCGCAGCGGACGAGGTGCATGCCCTCGAGGATGTCTCTCTCGACATTGCCGCAGGTCGATTCGTCGCGCTGATGGGCCCGTCCGGATCGGGCAAGTCCACCCTGCTCAACATCATTTCCGGGATCGACCGCGCCGATGAGGGGGAGATCGAGGTTGCCGGGCAGGTCCTCAACGGTCTGAGCGAGGACGAGCTGGCGCAGTGGCGCGCCCGCCATATCGGCCTGATCTTTCAGTTCTTCAATCTGATCCCGGTGCTGTCGGCTCGCGACAACGTTGCCCTGCCGTTGTTGCTGACCAAGCTTAGCAAGGCCGAGCGCAGCGAGCGCGCCGAGATTGCCCTTCGGGTCGTCGGCCTGGCGCATCGCTCGACTCACTCGCCGCGGACCTTGTCCGGAGGCGAGCAGCAGCGGGTCGCCATCGCTCGGGCGCTGGTGACCGACCCCGATCTGATCGTTGCCGACGAGCCGACCGGCGACCTCGACGCCCGCAACGCGGAAGAGATCCTCGGGTTGTTGCGCGAGCTGAAGAATACCTTCGGCAAGACGGTGGTGATGGTCACCCACGACCCGCGCGCCTTGCGTTTCGTCGACGACGCCTATCACCTCGACAAGGGCCTGTTGCTCGAAGGGCACGAGGCCGAGCGGGCTACCGAGGCGATCCGCCTCGCCGCCGGTGGCGCCTCGGTGTTCGCTGTCACTCCGCCATGAAGTACCTCGGCCTGATCCTCGCCAATCTCGGCCGCAACAAGCTGCGCACCAGCTTGACCAGCGTCGCCATCATGTTGGCCGTGTTGCTGGTGTGCGTGCTGCTGACCATGCCGGCGGGGATGGACTTCCTGATCGAGAACATCACCAGCAACACTCGCATCTCGGTGCACAACAAGGCCGGCATCGTCTACTCGATGCCGCACGCCTTCACCCGCAAGGTGCGCCTGGTCGACGGTGTCGAGGCAGCGATGGCGCAGACGTGGTACGGCGGTGCCTACGAGGAAAAGGGCGTCGTCACCTTCCCGAACTTCGCCGTCGAGGCGGAGCAGGCGCGGGCGGTGTACCCCGACTACAACATCGCGCCGCAACAGCTCGCCGATTTCGAACGGTACCGCGACGGCGCCATCGTCGGCCGGCAGACGATGTTGCGCTACGGCTGGAAGATCGGCGATCGGATTTCGCTCAAGAGCACCGTCTGGCCTGTCGATCTCGACTTCCGCATCGTCGGCGAGATCCCCAACGACCGCGCCCCGATGCTGTGGTTCAACCGCACCTACCTCGATGAGGCGCTGAAGAGCATCGGCCGGCCCGGTCTCGGTATCACCGGGATGATCTGGGTGCGCGCCAGCGCCCCGGAAAAGGTCAATACGATCATGCGCACCATCGACGAGATGTCGCGCAACAGCGAGGCGGAGACGGCTTGCGAGACGGAGAAGAGCTTCTTTTCGAACTTCCTCGGTTCGCTGCAGGGCTTGGTCACCATCATCCTTCTGGTGACCGGCCTGGTGGCGCTGTGCATCGTCTTCATCGCTGCCAATACCGCTTCGATGGCGGTGCGCGAACGTGCCGGCGAGATCGCCACGCTCAAGGCGATCGGATTCAGTCGCCGCTCGATCTTCGGCATGCTGATCGTCGAGGTAGTTACCCTTTCTGCGCTCGCCGGGGGTGCCGGCGTGTTGCTGGCGACGGGAATCACTCAGGCGCTGCGGCGCTTCGCCGGATGGAGCGACTCGCTCGGCCCCTTGGCCGGCTTCATCATCACGCCCGAGGTGATTGCCGGCGGAATGGTGTTGTCACTCGCTGTCGGCGTCCTTGCCGGCTTCCTTCCCGCCTACGGTGCGGCGCGCAAGCCAGTGGTCGAAGCATTGCGCGAGGTCTTCTGATGGGGTTGCCATTTTCGTACAGCGTCCTGAATCTTCGCGCCCGTCCGGCTCGCACCGTGATGACCGCCAGTGTCATCGCGCTGGTGGTAGTGGCGACCACGCTGTTCCTCGGCTTGATCTCGAGCTTGAAGCGCACCCTGGTGACCTCCGGAGATCCACTCAACCTGGTGGTTCTGCGCAAGGGCTCCGACAACGACGGCTCGAGCCAACTGCCGCTCTTCGCCTATCAGGCGATCCGCTATCTCGATGGCATCGCCCGCGACGAGCAGGATCAGCCGCTGGTATCCGGCGAGCTGGTGGTGCAGCCCTTTTTCTTCACCCTCGACGGCGGGCGCGAAAACGTTCTGGTGCGCGGCGTCGAGCCGATGGCCCTGCGTGTCCACGACACCGTCGCGATCAGCGAGGGCAGGATGCTCCATGCCAGCTCGGGAGAAGCGGTCGTCGGCCGCGGTGTCGTCGGCCGATACCGCGGCGCGACTCTCGGTGCCGAGATCGAGTTCGGCCGGCGGCGGTGGAAAGTGGTCGGGGTCATGGACGCGGGCGGATCGTCATACGAGAGCGAAGTCTGGGTCGACGTCCGCGAGCTCGCCGCCGACGCCAAGCGCACCTGGCCGTATTCCGGCATTCGTTTGCGGGCAGCGTCGCCGGCCGATCTCGCGCTGTTGAAGCAGCGCATCGACGACGACCCCCGCTATGCCATG
>DASPMH010000034.1:0-3832 GCA_035627175.1 Terriglobales bacterium
GAAAGGACGCCAGCGCGGCACACCTCCGAGGCCGGCGAGATAGCCGACGCGCGGACCGCTTCCTTTCTCCCAGATGCGGCAACTGTGTCCGCCGATGGCGACGAGGCGCTCGCTCGGCTCAGGCATCGGCGCCGCCTTGGCGCCGGCGCGGTTCGGCGCGACGGTCGCTCGGCAGAGCCTGGGGCCACCAGCGATTCTCCCAGCGGTCGTCGAAGAGGTTCTCGATCTGCGGCTTTACCTGCGCCGCGAACAGCCGGGTATTGTACTCGACGAGCTCGCGACCCATGTTGCCGAACTGCAACAGCAGCATCATCTGGCCGACGTTGAGCTCGAGAGCGACTTGCTCGAGCTTGTCGGCGACCTGGTCCGGGCTGCCGATCAACACGTAGCCCTTCGCTACCATCTCTTCGAAAGTCGGCTTGATGCCCTCTTCGAACACCGCGCGCTGACTGGCGAGCGCGGCCATTTGCACCTGCGAGGTCACCTTGGCACGGACCGTCGCCTCGGTGACGTAGCCGGGGGCATTGGACCACGCTGGGCTGACGTGCAGACAGCGGTTGTAGAAGTACTCCGCCGGCTCGCGGTACATCTTCAGAGCTTGCGTTTCGCTCTCGGCGACGCCGACGAATTGCAGGAAGCCGGCGCGGTAAGGATTGCGGTCCTTGCCGAGGCGATCCATCTCTTGCCAGAAGCCGCGCATGGTCGTCTCGCCCGCCTGGTAGCCGTAGTAGGACAGGTAGGCGTAGACGTAATCCATCTCGGCGCACCAGCGCCAGGTTTCGATCGAGCCCCCGCCGGGGATCCACACCGGAGGGTGCGGCTTCTGCAGCGGCCGCGGCCAGGGATTGACGCAGGGTTGCTGGTTGAAGCGCCCGTGAAAGGCGAACATCTCGGGCTCGGTCCAACAGCGCATCACCAGCTCGTGCGCCTCGTAGTAGCGCTGGCGCAGCATACTCGGGTTCTGGCCGTAGGCGTGGCAGGTGTCGAAAGGCGTACCGACCGGGAATCCCGCGACCAGACGGCCGCCGGAGAGAACATCGAGCATCGCCATCTCCTCCGCCACTCGCGTCGGCGGATTGTAGAGAGCGAGCGAGTTGCCCATCACCACGATGGCCGCATTGCGGGTTTGCCGAGCCAGGGTCGCGGCCATCAGGTTGGGCGAAGGCATCAGGCCATAGGCGTTGGAATGATGCTCGTTGACGCAGATGCCGTCGAAGCCGACCTCATCGGCGAGCTCGAGCTCGTCGAGGAACTCGTTGTACATGAGATGCGCCTTGGCAGGATCGAACAGGCGCGAATCGATATCGACCCACACCGAGGAATGCTTCGCGGTGAAGTCCTCCGGCAGGTCGGTGTACGGCATCAAATGGAACCAACACAGCTTCATCGGCGACCTAGCGGAAGCGCCGCTGCAGCCAATCGATCAAGATCGCATTGAGCTCGGCCGGGAGCTCCTGCTGCACCCAGTGTCCTGCCTTGGGGATCATCTTCATTTCGAGGTCGCGGCACAGCGCCGGCATGCCCGCCGCCATCTCCGGTCGCAGGGCCGCATCCCATTCTGCCGTGATCATCAGGCACGGCAGCTCGAGCTTCTGTGTGCCGATGGCTGGATGCTCGCGGTTGTTGCGCTCAATGTTGCGGTACCAGTTGATGCCGCCGCGGAAGCCGGTGCGGCGGAATACCTCGCTATAGTGCGCCAGCTCGTCCTCGGTGACGATCAACTCGCCGAGGCCCTCGAGCTCGTTCAACCGGCGGAAGGGGTTCATGTCGAGCTTCCCGCCGACGAAGGCACGCGTCATCATCTGCTCGATCGGCACGCCGCCGCGCAGCAAGCGCTCGAAGAGCAGCTCGGCCTGGGGGTCCATCACCGCCTCCGCCTGCCCCGGCGGCTGAAACCAGAGGATGTAGAAGCGCTCGTCTTCCCCGCCAACCATCATCCGCATCAAATCCAACGACGGGAATGCTAGGTAGGGAGTGCAAATGCCGACGACGCCGGCGGTTCGCTGCGGGTGCAACACCGGCATCGCCCAGGCGACGAAGCCGCCCCAGTCGTGACCGACGAACACGGCGCGCTCGATGCCGAGTTGATCGAGCATGCCGCAGAGGTCGCCGGTCAGCTCGGTCAAACCGTATTCATCGATCGCCGCCGGGGCCGAGCTGGCGCCGTAGCCGCGTTGGTCGGGAGCGATGGCGCGAAAGCCAGCGGCGGCAACTGCCGAAAGCTGATGCCGCCAAGAAAAGCCCAGCTCCGGGAAACCGTGGCAGAAGACCACGGCGGGCCCCTGCCCTTGCTGATGCACGGAAAGCCGGATGTCGGAGCCGTCTTTGCTCTTGCCGACGGTTACCAGAGTAGGAGCTGCAAAAGTGGTCATGACCGTCCTGTAGTCGATCGTACCTCGCAAGCTCAAGCTGACGCAGCCGACTGTCACCTCGCGCCGGTAAGAGTTGCGCAGGGTCGATCAGAGCTGGACACCTGTCGGGCGGACCTACCGGGCATACGCGTTGCAGCCATCAATTGTTTCAATCCAGGAGGATGCGATGATGTTTGCCAAGACATCCGGACGGGTGCGCGCCAACAGCTCGCGCGTAGCGAACGAGAGTATCGATTCTCAGGTCGGCCACAGCGTCCAGTGGCATGCGGCTCATCCCGGCGCGATTCCGCGCCGGCTCGCAGAGCTCGAGCAAGAGTGGGACATCGAGCGCGTGCTCGAAGCGAACGCCGCCTCGGTCTCCCTGATCGGACTGGCGCTCGGTACCTACGTCAATAGGAAGTTCTTCGCCCTGCCGGCCTTGGTGGCAGGCTTCCTGATGCAGCACGCTCTGCAAGGATGGTGTCCTCCGGTCGGCCTATTTCGGCGGCTCGGGGTTCGCACTCAGGGTGAGATCGACGAGGAGCGCTACGCGCTCAAGGCGTTGCGCGGCGACTTCTCGGCGCTGCCGCAGACCGAAAGCCCACACATGGAGGATCAGCAGGGCTTCGTCTACGCCGTACGCCACTAGCCCGGTCGCGGCACTCCAGGCTCGACCAGAATCTTGGCGTGCCGCTCCGGATTGGCCAGATCGGCGAAGGCAGCGACAATCCCATCGAGTCCGACCTTGCCGGTGATCATCGGCGTGGCGTTGATCTGGCCCTCGGCCAGGTGACGCAGTGTGCGCGAGAATTCCTCGGGCGCGTAGCCGAGGACGAACTGCAGGTTGAGCTCCTTGTTGATGCCGATCGCCGGCTCGATGTGGTCCTTCTCCATACACACGCCGACGACGATGACACGGGCGTGGCGCGGCGCGCCTTCGAGGAGCTGCTGCAAGACGCCGGGGATGCCGACGCACTCGAAGAAGACCCCCGGGCGAGGTTGGGGTCCCATGCCCATCAGGGCCATCGGCGATGCAGGGTCGAAGCCTTGCGGGTAAGCGAGATCGCGCCACTTGGTGTACGGCGACAGATCCGCCGGATCGACGACTTCGTCAGCGCCGAGCGCGAGTGCCAGCTCGCGGCGGCGCGGCGAGAAGTCCGCCGCGATAATCGGTCGCGCTCCCTTGATCTTCAAGGCTGCGATCACCGCCAGTCCGACCGGACCGCAGCCGATCACCAGCGGCACATCGTCGGGCTGCAAGCGCGCCTTCTCGACCGCGTGCAACCCGACAGCCATCGGTTCGGTCAGCGCCGCGATCTCGGTCGCTAAGCCATTGGGCACTTCGAGCAGCAACATCTCGTTGAGCACCATCAGCTCGGCGTAACCGCCGGGGACGTCGTTGGAATAGCCAACAGTCTTGATGCCGCTCGGACCGAAGGTCACTGGCATCGAGCACACCCGTGTGCCCCGCTTCAGCCCGC
>DASPMH010000035.1:0-4657 GCA_035627175.1 Terriglobales bacterium
ACATCCACGACATTGCCCGTTCGGCGCGCACTTTCGGGGTACGCCGCTTCTTCGTCGCCACCCCGGTGCGGGCGCTGCGGCTGCTGTCGGAGAAGATCATGGAGCACTGGGAGGAAGGCTTCGGCGCCGAGTACAACGTCACCCGCAAGGATGCTCTCAGCATCGTACGTCTCGAGACCGACCTCGACGGCACCATCGTCGCGATCGAGCGCGATACCGGCAGCAAGCCACGGCTGGTGATGACCTCGGCCCGTCCCGGCCCCGACCGCACCACCTTCGCCGACCTCCGTGCCGAGCTCGCTACCCGAGCCGATCCGCACCTGATTGTGCTCGGCACCGGCTGGGGTCTGGCGCCGCAGGTGGTCGAGCGCGCCGAAGTGATGTTGGAGCCGATCTGGGGCCCGACCGAGTACAATCACCTTTCGGTGCGTGCCGCTGCGGCCATCATCCTTGACCGCCTGTGCGGTGCACGCTAAAAGCCGCCTTCCCCCAAACGGCGCCCCATCGGCTGAACCTCCTCTCCGGGAGACAAGTCGGGCGCCGGGATGACCACCGAGGTGAACCGATGAATGTGATCGACGCAATCGAACGCGAACAGTTGCGCAGTGACGTCCCCGAATTCAAGGCCGGCGATACCGTGCGCGTGCACGTCAAGGTGATCGAGGGCGAGAAGGAGCGAATCCAGGCCTTCGAGGGCGTGGTGATCGCCCGCAGCGGTGCCGGTGTGCGAGAGACGTTCACGGTGCGCAAGGTCTCCTACAGCGTCGGCGTCGAGAGAATCTTTCCGGTGCACTCGCCTCGCCTCGATCGCATCGAAGTTGTCACCCGCGGCGTGGTTCGCCGCGCCAAGCTCTACTACCTGCGCAATCTTTCGGGCAAAGCGGCCCGTATCCAAGAGCAAGTCACCACCCGCTAAGCCTGATTCGGCGGCGCCGTCATGGCCACCGCGGGCGTAACCACGCGATCTGCCGCCGATCGCATCGATGACACCATGCGGCGGGTGCCGCCGCAGAGTATCGAGGCTGAGGTCTCGGTACTGGGCGGCATCCTGCTCGACAATACCGCGATCGATCGGGTCCTCGAGATCATCGGTCCCGACGATCTCTACCGCGAGAATCACCGCAAGATTCTGCGGGCGATGATCGAGCTCAGCCAGCGCTCCGAGCCGGTCGACCTGGTGACCCTGACCGAGCAGCTGCGCAGCCACGGCGAGCTGCAGGACATCGGCGGTACCGCTTATCTCGCCGAGCTGGTCGACAAGGTTCCGACCGCCGCCAACATCGGCCAGTACGCCCGCATCCTGCGGCAAAAGTCGATTCTGCGCAGCCTGATCACCACCGCGACCGAGATCGCCACCGGCGGCTACGAGTCGGGCGCCGACGTCGACGAGTTCCTCGACCAGGCCGAGCACAAGATCTTCGAGATCTCCGAGCGCAAGGTGCGGCCGACCTTCTTCCGCATCCGCGACATCATGGTCGACTCGATGAAGGCGATCGAGCAGCTCTACGAGCGCAAGGAGCTGATCACCGGTGTTCCCACCGGCTTCGTCGACCTCGACAAGATGTTGGCCGGGCTGCAGCCGTCGGACTTGGTGATCATCGCCGGCCGCCCGTCGATGGGGAAAACAGCTTTCGCGCTCAATCTGGCCCAGTATGCCGCCTTGCACGCCGGCATCGGCACCGCGGTGTTCTCGCTCGAAATGTCGAAAGAGCAGCTGGTGCTGCGTCTGCTGTGCTCCGAGGCGCGCGTCGACCAGTCGCGGGTGCGCTCCGGCTTCGCCGCCGACCGCGACTTTCCCAAGCTCGCCATGGCCGCGAGTCGGCTGTCGGATTGCCCGATGTACATCGACGACACCGCGGCGCTGAGCGTTCTCGAGCTGCGTGCCAAGGCGCGCCGGTTGAAGCGCATGCCCGACTCCAAGCTCGGCCTGATCGTCATCGACTATCTGCAGCTGATGCGCGGCCATAACGCCGACAGCCGCGAGCAGGAGATCTCGAGCATCTCGCGTTCGCTCAAAGCGCTCGCCAAAGAGCTCAATCTGCCGGTGATCGCGCTATCGCAGCTCAATCGCCAGGTCGAGAGCCGCGGCGACAAGCGTCCGATGATGGCCGACTTGCGCGAATCCGGAGCGATCGAGCAGGACGCCGACGTCATCGCCTTCCTCTACCGCCCGATCGTCTACGACAAGAACGCCGAGGAGCGCGCCGCCGAGGTGATCATCGCCAAGCAGCGCAACGGCCCGATCGGCACGGTGCAGCTGACCTTCATGAACGAGTACACCCGCTTCGAAAATCGCAGCGAGGAGGACTTCGACGGCGGCCAGGACCTGTGACCCCCTTTGAAAAAGGGGATAACCCCATTAGTTTGGGCACCTTATGGCCATTTTGAAGGTTGCTCGTCTCGGACATCCCGTTCTCCGCCAGCTCGCCGAGCCGGTGCCGATCGAAGGCATCGCCGCTGCCGAGGTGCAAACCTTCATCGATGACTTGATCGAGACCATGCTCGAGTACGACGGTGCCGGGCTGGCGGCGCCCCAGGTGCACGTGTCGCGGCAGATCGTCGTCTTCGAAGTCGAGGGCAATCCGCGCTATCCCGAAGCCGAGTCGATCCCGCTGACGGTTCTGATCAATCCGAAGATCACCCCGCGGGGCCGCGCCATCGTCGAGGATTGGGAAGGCTGCCTGAGTCTGCCCGACCTGCGCGGCTTGGTGCCGCGCCACGACCAAGTGCGGGTCGAGGCCTACGACCGCCACGGCCAGAAGCTCGACTACGTCGCGCGCGGCTTCGAGGCGCGGGTCGTCCAGCACGAATGCGATCACCTGCTCGGCAAGGTGTTCCTCGACCGCATGACCAGTCTCGAGACGCTATCGTTCCAGCGCGAGTTCCAACGCTACGCCCTCGGCGAGCAAGCCGAACGCGACTAGCGGGTCCCCGTTGTAGCGCGCGCTCTCCGAGCGCGCCGGGAGCGATGATTCACACACTGGGCGTGCGCGAACCTGTTTTTTCACGTCTGTCGCCTCTATAAGTTTGCTCATAGGCTCGAACCTCACCTGGTTTTCCTGCTAATGGTGGTGGCCGTTCAAAAGCGGTGCCCGTGCGTCAATGGCAGATACTCCATTCGATCTCATCCACCCAGCCAACGCGGCTTATCTCGAACAACTCTGGGAGCGTTACCAGCAAGATCCCTCGTCGGTAGACAGCCGCTGGGCGGTGTTGTTCGCCGGGCTCGAGGCCTCGAGCAACGGCGGCAACGGCGCCGCGCTTGCGCACGGCTACGCCCGCGAGTTCCGGCCCCGCGGTGAGCGCAACCTCGGCGTCTTCGACCTGATCCATTCCTACCGGCAGTTCGGACACCTGATCGCCAACCTCGATCCGCTCGGCGACAATCCGCCCTTCCATCCACTGCTCGATCCGGCCGAGTTCGATCTCGGCGCGAACGACATGGACCGCGTCGTCGAGTGTCCGACCTATCGCGGCTGTGACAAGGCCAAGGTCCGCGATCTGATCCGCCTGTTGCACGCGACGTACTGCGGCACGCTCGGTGTCGAGTACATGGACATCTTCGACACCGCCCAGCGCCATTGGCTGCAAGAGCGGATGGAGCCGACCCTCAACCGGCCGCAGCTGTCGCCGGACTACCGCAAGCGAGTGTTGCAGCGCCTGACCGCGGCGGAGGGCTTCGAGCAGTTTCTCCACACCAAGTTCGTCGGTCAGAAGCGCTTCTCTCTCGAAGGCGGCGATTCGCTGATCCCGATGCTCGACGCGTTGATCGAAGATGCGGCCGATCTCGGCACCGAAGAGATCGTCATGGGCATGGCCCACCGCGGCCGTCTCAACGTACTCGCCCACATTCTCAACAAGCCTTACGAGATGATCTTCGCCGAGTTCGAAGGCGCTTTCCTGCCGTCGGACGTGCAGGGTGACGGCGACGTCAAGTATCACCTCGGCTACTCGCGCAACGTCAAGACCGGCAGCGGTCATGTGGTGCACGTGTCGCTGTGCAGCAACCCGAGCCATCTCGAAGCGGTCAACCCGGTCGCCGAGGGGATGGTGCGCGCCAAGCAGCATTATCTAAAGGACGAGGACCGCCGTAAGGTGATCCCGATCCTGATCCACGGCGACGCTTCGTTCACCGGCCAGGGATTGGTATCCGAGACGCTCTCGCTCTCCGAGCTCGACGGCTATCGCACCGGCGGCACCATCCACGTCATCATCAACAACCGCATCGGCTTTACCACCGCCCCCGAAGACTATCGCTTCACCCGCTATCCGAGCGACACCGCGCGCGAGATTCAGGCGCCGGTGTTTCATGTCAACGGCGATGATCCGGAAGCGGCGGTGCAGGCGGCAAAGCTCCATCGGCTTCCGCCAGCAGTTCGGCGTCGACGTGATCATCGATCTGATCTGCTACCGTCGCCACGGCCACAATGAGGCCGACGATCCGACCTACACCCAGCCGGTGCTCTACAAGAAGATCACTGCGCACCCGACGCCGCGCACGCTCTACGCCGAAAAGCTACAAAGCGAAGGTGTGATCGGCGCCGAGGACGTCGAGCAGATGTCGGTCGAGCTGCGCAGCGTGTTCGACGACGCCCTCAACTACGCCCGCGACTTCACGCCGCGCCAGCAGGTCTTCGCGCTCAAGGGTGTGTGGGAG
>DASPMH010000036.1:0-2252 GCA_035627175.1 Terriglobales bacterium
AGGTCAGTACCCATGCGGTGTCGCCGGTATCGATCGCCGCAGCCTCCTGCGCCCATGCCCGGCTCGCGGTCAAAGCACCCGCCATCAGCGCGAGCAGGCTCGCGCGCAATGTGATCCTCATAATCCTTGCTTCCCTCCTACCTCGGAAATGGGGATGACCCCCATTCAAATGGGGACCATCCCCTTTTCTCGTTGCGCGGTTAGCAGCAACGGAGGTGCCAGCGTTCAGATGGTGCTGAAGACGCCTGCGCTGCTCGCAAGGTCGGCAGGAGTCGCTGGGTTGCTGCTCGAATGCTGGGCAGTGCCCGAAGCGCGGGCACGGAAGGAGGCTAGAAGCGGATGCGAGAGCGCCGGCCACGCTCCTGTTTGCGGGTGTAGTTGCTGCCGAGGAACCAGCCACCGACCGCGCCGATCAATGCGAGCAGCACCGCGCCACCCGAAATCGAGGCCGATTCGCTGCTGAGGTCACCCGCATCCGGAAGCAGGGAAGTCGGCAAGCCGGCGTGCTCGTCGAGCCGCCGTTGCAGCCGCTCGACGGCGATGCGCAACGTCTGCAGTTCGCGATGAATCGCAGCGTTGTCGATCACTTCGCGCGGCTCCGACCCGCTGCGGTAGCTATCGGCGAATCCTTGCTCGATGTCGCGCTCGCCATCCGCGCCAGAGTCCTCGCCGCTCTCGACCGTCGCCGTCGGCGGCACCGAAGTCGCGGTCACCGCAGCAGTGACCGTCCTGGTCGGGGTGATGGTGGCGATCGCGGGTATGGTCGCGGTCGGCACCGCAGAGCGGCGTGGCGACGGCGATGCCGCTCGCGCTGTGGTGCGGGTAGGGCTCGGTGTCCGCGCTCTTCGCGTCACGGTTGCCGCCGCTTTGGTCGGGCTCGGTGCGGTCTCGCCACGGCCGGTCTCGAGATAGCGGCGTTGCACGTAGCCGACCTGACCGTTGGCGGTGCCGATCCGTGCCCACTGGCCCTCCATGCTCTGAATCTCGACGACGCTGCCCTCGGACAAGCTGGCAAAAGGCGGGAACTGCATCCCCGGTCCGCGCCGGACGAACAGCTTGCTTATGCCGTTGACGACGGCGGTCTGGCTCTCAGCCGGCGCCGCGGTCGGAAGCGAAGAGAGAGCGGCGACCGATGCGAAGATGAGGACGAGAAGTCGGAGTCGCATGCTGAGGGAATGGTCGGGGTGACTGGATTTGAACCAGCGACCTCACGGTCCCGAACCGTGCGCTCTGCCAGTCTGAGCTACACCCCGAAGTTGCGTCGATGGGCAAGTGGATTGGTACTACCGATAGGCGACGGGTGCTTAACACATGCGCTTACGATTGCAAAGGTGCCTCTACGGCCGAGCCGTATCTGCCGATTGACGCATCGCCCGGATGGTGGCGGCGTAGTCGTCGCTGGCGAAAACGCCCGAGCCGGAGACCAGCACATCGACCCCGGCCGCGGCGACTCGCCCGGCATTGTTGACCTTGATGCCGCCGTCCATCTCGATCAGGAATTTCAGCCCCTCGCGCTCCCGGAACTGCGCTGCGGCTTCCGCCTTGGGCAGCGCGCTCTCGATGAAGGCCTGGGCGCCGAAACCGGGATTGACGCTCATCACCAGCAGCATATCGACCTCGCCGAGCACGTCTTGGACGTTCTCGAGCGGGGTGTCTGGGTTGATGACGATCGACGGATGCATCCCCGCAGCGCGGATCGACCGCAGCGCGGCCTTAGGATCGGCACACACTTCGGCATGGATCGACAGCCAGTCGGCACCTGCGTCGGCGAAGGGCCGGATGTAGTCGACCGGCTTCTCGATCATCAGATGGGTGTCGAGCGCAAGCTTGGTGACCTTACGCACCGCCGCGACGATCGCCGGGCCGATGGTCAGGTTGGGCACGAAGTGACCATCCATGACATCGAGATGGAGCCAGTCCGCGCCGGCGGCTTCGACGGCACGGACCTCTTCGCCGAGACGGGCGAAGTCGGCGGAGAGGATCGATGGGGCGATCTTGATCACGGCGCGACCCTAGCGTGCACCTGACGGCGCAGCAACCGAACCGCGTAGAAGCCGTCGAGATCGTCGCGATGGGGCAGGGTGCGCAAGGCTCCGTCGGCCCCGATCAGCGCACGTGCCTCGGCGGGAAAGTCGTCCGCGAGAGAGGCCAGCTCGAGCTCGGGATGGTTCTCGAGCAGCTTTGCCGTCACCGCTTCGTTCTCTGTCGGGGCGATGGTGCAAGTCGAGTAGACCAGCATCCCGCCCGGTCGC
>DASPMH010000037.1:0-5842 GCA_035627175.1 Terriglobales bacterium
GCGAGAACACCCGCGCGCTGATCACTGTGCCTTCGACGCCCGGCGGGACCTTGAGCGAGGTATCGCGAACCTCACCGGCCTTCTCACCGAAGATCGCACGCAGCAGCTTCTCCTCGGGCGAAAGCTGCGTCTCGCCTTTCGGAGTGATCTTGCCGACCAGGATGTCGCCGGGGCGCACCTCCGCACCGATGCGGATGATGCCGCTCTCGTCGAGATCCTTCAGGGCTTCTTCGCCGACGTTGGGGATGTCGCGGGTGATCTCTTCCGGACCGAGCTTGGTGTCGCGCGCGACGCACTCGAACTCCTCGATGTGAACCGAGGTGAAGAGATCCTCCTTGACGACGCGCTCGCTGATCAGGATCGAGTCCTCGAAGTTGTAACCGCCCCAAGGCATGAACGCGACCAGCACGTTGCGACCGAGAGCCAGCTCGCCCATATCGGTCGAAGGCCCGTCGGCGACGACGCTACCGGCCTCGATGTGGTCGCCTTCGACGACGATCGGGCGCTGGTTGATGCAGGTGTTCTGATTGGAGCGCTGGTACTTGGTCAGGTTGTAGATGTCGACGCCCGGATCACGGCCGGATTCGCTCGGCTTATCGGCCTTGATGACGATGCGAGTCGCATCGACACTCTCGACCACACCCGAGCGACGGGCGACGACGGTCACCCCGGAATCGCGGGCGACCACCTTCTCCATGCCGGTGCCGACCAGCGGCGCCTCGGTACGCAACAGCGGCACCGCCTGGCGCTGCATGTTCGAACCCATCAGAGCGCGGTTGGCGTCGTCATGCTCCAAGAAGGGAATCAACGAGGCGGCGACACTGACCAGCTGGTTCGGCGAGACGTCCATGTACTGGACGCGGTCGGGTTGCACCGTCGAGAACTCGCCGCCACTGCGCGCCGACACCAGATCGACCGTGAAGTTGCCCTTCGGATCGATCGGAGCGTTGGCCTGGGCGATGACGTGGTCCTCTTCCTCGAGCGCCGACAGCGAGCGGATGCGATCGGTTACTCGGCCGTTCTCGACCTCGCGGTAGGGGGTCTCGACGAAGCCGAACTCGTTGACGCGGGCGTAGGTCGACAGCGAGGCGATCAAACCGATGTTCGGACCTTCCGGGGTCTCGATCGGACAGACGCGGCCGTAGTGGGTCGGGTGCACGTCGCGCACCTCGAAGCCGGCGCGCTCGCGGGTCAGACCACCCGGGCCGAGGGCCGACAAGCGGCGCTTGTGGGTGATCTCCGAGAGCGGATTGGTCTGATCCATGAATTGCGACAGCTGGCTCGAGCCGAAGAACTCTTTGATCACCGCCGAGACCGGCTTGTAGTTGATCAGCTCCTGCGGCATCAGCGTTTCGATGTCCTGCAGGCTCATGCGCTCCTTGATGGCGCGCTCCATGCGGACGAGACCGATGCGATACTGATTTTCGACCAACTCACCGACGGCGCGGACGCGGCGATTGCCGAGATGGTCGATGTCGTCGACCTGGCCATTGCCGTTCTTCAGCTCGGTCAGGTAGCGCACGACCTCGAGGATATCCTCGCGGCGCAGCGTTCCCTGGTCAAGCGGCGCCTGCAGCCGCAGCTTGTGATTGAGCTTGAGGCGGCCGACGCGCGACAGATCGTAGCGTTCGGCATTGAAGAATAGATTGTTGAAGAACGTCGTCGCGGTCTCGAGGGTCGGCGGATCGCCGGGGCGAAGACGCTTGTAGATCTCGATGATCGCCTCTTGCGGGCTGGTCAGGCCGTCGAGCAACAGGGTGTTGCGCAGCGTCGGCCCGAGCAACTGGTCTTCGAGGAAGAGTACCTCGACCTCGCTGACGTTGCGTTCGCGCAGACGGTCCAGGATCTCGGCGGTGATCTCCTGGTTGCACTCGAGCAGCACCTCGCCGGTGTTCGGATCGACGACGTCATGGGCGGAGACGCGACCGATCACCTCTTCGAGCGTGACCGGAATCTCGCGGACGCCCGCCGCTTCCATCTGCTTGATGATCGTCTTGGAGATCTTGCGACCCTCCTTGACGATCATTTCGTTGTTGGGCCCGCGGATGTCGCGCCGCGCCTTCACCCCGATCAACTGATCCGGCTTGAAAACCTTCGCCACCCGCTTTGAGTCGACCAGGATGGTGTCGTTCTTGTAGTAGTAGTTGAGGATGTCCTCGGTGGTCATGCCGAGGGCCCGCAACAGAACCGTCGCATGGAACTTGCGCCGGCGATCGATGCGCACGTAGAGGATGTCGCGAGGATCGAACTCGAAGTCGACCCACGAGCCGCGGTACGGGATGATCCGCGCCGAGAACAGCAGCTTGCCGCTCGCGTGCGTCTTGCCCTTGTCGTGATCGAAGAACACCCCCGGCGAGCGGTGCAGCTGGCTGACGATGACCCGCTCGGTGCCGTTGATCATGAAGGTGCCGTGGCGAGTCATCAGCGGGATCTCGCCGAAGTACACTTCCTGTTCTTTGACGTTCTTGATCGAGCGAGAGCCGGTCTCGGCGTCGACGTCCCAGATCACCAGCTGCACGGTGACCTTGAGCGGTGCGGCATAGGTCATGCCGCGCTCGTGGCATTCATCGACACTGTACTTGGGTTCCCCTAGGCCGTAGCTGACGAACTCCAACGAAGCGGTCTCATTGAAGTCTTTGATCGGAAAAACCGAGCGGAAGACGCCCTGCAGACCCGAATCGCGCCGATCGCTCGAGCTTGCAGAGCTCTGCAAGAACTCCTCGTACGATCGCTTCTGGATCTCGATCAGATTGGGGATCTCTACGATCTTCCTGATCCGGCCGAAATTCCGCCGCAGACGCAGGTTACTGGGTACGCGAGAACCCATAGACGACTCCGCTCCTTTTTTTCCGAGGTACAGTGCGCGAGGACTACTTCAGCTCGACGGTGCCGCCGGCCTCCTCGATCTTCTTCTTGATCTCCTCGGCCTGATCCTTCGGCACGCCTTCCTTGATCGGCTTGGGCGCGCCGTCGACGAGGTCCTTCGCCTCTTTCAGACCGAGACCGGTCAGCTCGCGCACGACCTTGATGACCTGGATCTTCTTCTCGCCGCCACTGGTGAGCATGACGATGAAGTCTTCCTTCTCCGCAGCGGCCGCTGCCGGAGCTGCACCGGCGGCTGCCGGCGCTGCCGCCATCATCGGTGCCGCCGCGCTGACGCCGAGCTCGTCCTCGAGCTCCTTCACCAGCTGGGCCGCATCGATGAGGCTCATGTTCTTGAGAAAATCTTTTACCTGATCTCGCGAAACCGCGACTTCTGCCATTGGGAAACCCTCCTCTTCGCTAAATAGACGTTTTCAATTACTCGGACGCCGCAGCCGACCCCTCGGCTCGCGCCCGGATGGCATCGGCGAGACGCGCCACTCGCGCCCCCGGCTCCTGCAGCAAGCGCACCAGCTGCGTCGCCGGCGCCTGCAACAATCCCATCAACTGTGCCAGCAGAACCTCTCGGCTCGGCAGCGAGGCCAACTGCTTGACCTGCTCGGCGACCAGCACCTGCTTCTCGAGTACACCGCCGCTGATCGCGAACTTGTCGTGATCTTGGGTGAACTTGAGCAGCACCTTGGCCACCGGAATCGGATCGCCGTAGCCAAAGATGATGCCGGTCGGCCCGCGGAAGACCGAATCGAGCCCCTGGTACGAGGTCTCGCGGATCGCCAAGCGCGCCAAGGTGTTCTTGGCCACTTTGAATTCGCCATCGGCTTTGCGTAGCTCGCGACGCAGCTTCTGCATGGTGGCGACGTTGAGGCCGCTGCCGGTAGCAATCAAAGCGACCGAGGCGCGCTCGAAGCACTCCTGCAGCTCGCTGATGTTCTGTGTTTTCTCGGTGCGATTCACGTCCGCCTCCTATGCCGCCGCAGCGCGGATCGCCATCGGGTCGATCTTGATGCCCGGGCCCTCGGTCGCCGAGACAGCGATGGTGCGCAGGTAGTTGCCCTTGGCAGAAGCCGGCTTGGCCTTCATCAGGCTGTCGAGCAGTGCGCGAGCATTGTCGACCAGCTTGTCGCGACCGAACGCCTTCTTACCGATCGGGGCATGCACGATACCGGCCTTCTCGACGCGGTATTCGACCTTGCCGGCGCGCAGCTCACGGACCGCGCGGGCGACGTCGACGGTCACCGTGCCAACCTTCGGATTCGGCATCAGGCCCCGGGGGCCGAGCACCTTACCGATGCGGCCGACGAGACCCATCATGTCGGGAGTTGCGACGGCCTTGTCGAAGTCGAGCCAACCCTCGGAGATCTTCTTGACCAGCTCCTCGCCACCGGCGAAGTCGGCGCCGGCTTCGAGGGCCTCGCGCTCCTTGTCGCCCTTGGCGAACACCAACACCCGAATGGTGCGGCCGGTGCCGTGGGGCAATACCACGCTGCCGCGGACGTTCTGGTCCGCTTGGCGCGGGTCGACGCCCAATCGCACCGCCAGCTCGATGGTCTCATCGAACTTGGCGGTCGCGGTCTGCACCGCCAGATCCAGGGCCTCTTCGAGCGAATAACGCTTCGCTCGATCGACCAGCGCGCTTGCGGCGCGGATACGCTTTCCAGTCGCTGCCATCTAATTCCTCACTCCACTACGTCGAGGCCCATGCTGCGGGCGGCGCCCTCGATGGTACGCATCGCCGCCTCAACGCTCTCGGCGGTCAGATCCGGCATCTTGAGCTCGGCAATCTCGCGCACCTGGGCCTTGGTGACCGTGCCGACCTTGTTCTTGTTCGGCTGTCCGGACCCCTTTTCGATGCCTGCGGCGCGCTTGAGCAGAATCGCCGCTGGCGGGGTCTTGAGCACGAAGGTGAACGAGCGGTCGGCATAGACGGTGATAATCACCGGGATGACCAACCCCTGCTGGGCCTGCGTCTGCGCGTTGAACGACTTGCAGAACTCCATGATGTTGACGCCCCGCTGGCCGAGGGCGGGTCCGACCGGCGGGCTCGGATTGGCCGCGCCGGCGGGAATCTGCAATTTGATCTCGGCAATGACTTTCTTCACGACTCTCCGCTCCTGTGCGCGTTAGGCTCGCTCGACCTGGACAAAGTCGAGCTCGACCGGGGTCGCCCGGCCGAAAATGCTGATCAGCACGCGCAGCTTTCCTTTCTCCGCCTTGACCGCCTCGACCACGCCGTTAAAGTCGGCGAACGGGCCGTCGATCACTTTGACGTTCTCACCTGCCTCGAACGAGACCTTGGGCTTCGGCCGCGCCGCCCCCTCTTCCATCTGATGGGTGATCTCGCGAACCTCCTGCTCGCTGATCGGCGAGGGGCTGGTGGCATCGCCGACGAAACCGGTGATCTTCGGCGTCGCCTTGACGATGTGCCAGGTATCGTCGTTGAGGATCATGTTGACCAGGATGTAGCCGGGGAAGAACTTGCGCGAAGAAGTCTTCTTGCGACCCTTGACCAGCTCGACCACCTTTTCGGCCGGCACCAAGACCTCGCCGAACAACTCCTGCTTGTTCATGCTGCGGACTCGCTCCTCGAGCGCGGCCTTGGCCTTGTGCTCGAAGCCCGAGTACGTATGGACGACGTACCACTGCTTTTCCATCTCGGCTCAGCTCAGGACCGCACGAATCAGATACGACAAGGCGAAGTCCACCAGGCCGAGGAAGGTCGCGACCGTCAGCGTCACCACCAGAACGACCACCGTTGCAGCGTAGGTCTCGTTGCGGGTCGGCCAATGGACCTTGCGCAGCTCGAGCCACACTTCATTGAAGAAGTTGACTGCCCGCGGGCCGACCTCGCGGAGGTTCGACAACTGATCTGGAAGCGCCATACTCATTCGCCTTCTGTAGTTCGGATCACGGAAAAAGCGGGCCAGGCAGGCTTCGAACCTGCAACCCCCGGATTTGGAGT
>DASPMH010000038.1:0-3316 GCA_035627175.1 Terriglobales bacterium
CGACATTGAAGACGCGACTTCCAAGGTGTGCACCCCCTTTGCCAGATTTCCCAAAGCCCGCAGGCGCGGGGATTAGCTCGCGCACTCGTTGACCCAGCGAGCGCAGTTGCATACGCGACCGGCATGTCCGAGCTCACCAAGCAGCTGTTCCGCTTCTACGGCGCCGAGGTCTCCTACTTCACCGGCAAAGTCCGCCCGGCGCTGCGCTACAAACACGTGCCGTACGCCGAGATCCTAGCGACGCCGGCTGTATACCGCGAGGTGATCCGCCCGCGCACCGGACTCGCCTTCATCCCGATTGTGGTCACCCCCGATGACGAGACCTGGCAGGACACCAGCGACATTCTCGACCGACTCGAGCAACGCTTTGCGCAGCCGCCGCTGTACCCGGCTACACCGGTGCAGCGACTGGTCGCCTATCTGTGGGAGCTGTACGCCGACGAGTTCCTCGTCCTCCCGGCGCTGCACTACCGCTGGAGCTATCCCGAGAGTGAGGCCAAGGCCCGCGCCGATTTCGCCGCCACCAACGGCGACCCGGAGCAAGCCAATCGCTTCGCCGATCGCATGAAGGGCGTGCTTGCCTTCGTCGGCATCAACGAGCAGACCGCTCCGGCGGTAGAAGCACACCTCGCCGAGCTCCTCGCCCGTCTCGAGGCTCACTTTGCAGAGCACCCGTTTCTTCTCGGCGCCGCCCCCTCATTGGCCGATTGCGCCATGATTGGCCCGCTGTATGCGCATCTTTATCTCGACGCCGTCCCCGGGCGCCTACTGCGTGAGCGTGCGCCGCGGGTGTGTCATTGGATCGAACGGATGAACCATCCGGATCCCGATGCGCGCGGCTCATGGTTGGTGGACGACGGAATTGCCGAGACCATGCGGCCGTTGCTCAACTTGATCGGTGTCGATGCCGTCCCGGTGATCCTCGACAACGTCCGCGACTTTGAGGCGTGGGCGGATACGCGACCTGCGGATGTCGCTGAGCCGCCGCGCGGTACCGGTAGCCACACCACCAGCCTGCGAGGCGTGGCGATGCAGCGCTTCACCAGCGCCTACAGCCTGTGGATGCTGCAGCGTCCGCTCGACGAGTACTGCCGCCTGAACGACGCAGATCGTGCTCGCGTCGACCAACACCTCGCCGGCAGCGGCTGCGACGAGCTCTTGCGCTACCGGCCTCGTCACCGCCTAGGGAAGGACAACTTCCGCCTGGTGTTCGAACCTCATCGCTAACGGTCGTTTGGGGGGACGTGCTCACACACTGTAGGCGGGCTCGCGAGAGCTTGTCTCGATACCTGAGCGGATCATTCTCCGGTCCGGATGGTGTCTCCAAGTTTTGAGACCAGCTCGCGAGAGCGCGGTGTCCCGGGGGGGCGCAGGCAGTCCCGCGTGCTCAGCTGTGGAAGACGCGGCTGGCGAGAATGGAACGCGACAACGCCGTGTAGAAGCACAAAGCTGCGTAGCCCCATGCGATCGGCGCATATTGCTCGGGCATGGCGAACATCAGCGCGTAGGCGATCAGCGTCTCGGTGCCTTCGGTCAGACCGGGCTGAAAAATGAAGCTGCGGCCGTCGCCTTCCTCCACATGCCGGCGCTCGGCGACGGCGGAGTACGCGAGGAAGGTAACGCCGGTGAAGACATAGCCGGCGAGCAGAAAAGCCGTCGGCAACGCCGCCGCGGCCGGGTCTCGGCTGGCGAAGCCGAGCGGCACGGCGGTGTAGAAGACGAAGTCTGCGACGATATCGAGGTAGCCGCCGAAGTCGCTGCTGCCGTGTAAGCGCGCCAAAGGTCCGTCGAGACCATCGGCGATCCGACTGAGCACGGCCAACGCTAGCGCCAGGCCGAGCCCGTCCGCCGCAATCGCAACTCCTGCCGCCAAACCGGCGACAGCCCCCCACACACTCAGCTGATTCGGCCGCAGGCCGAGCGGCTCGAGGCGGTGCGCCACCGAGCTCAAGCCGGGCGCAAGCATCCGTCGCAGACGCGCATCCAACATCGGCTCACCTCACAGTCGCCAGACGTAAGCGACGATTCCGACAATTCTTCTTCCGGCGACACACGCCGCCTCCATATCATTGAATCGGAGCGCCGCCGGCGCAGTTGCGCGGCCATGACGCGGGCGGCGAGCCAGCACATCGCCGGTGCGAATCGCGGGAATCGCCGCTACTGCCGGCGATCGGTGATTGTCGCCGGCCGGGAGTCGATGCATGTTGAGGTGCAATGCGATTTCCGGTCGACCTGCGCTTCAAGCTGTTGTCCCTGGCGGCCCAGATCCGGGGAGGGCAGCTGTTAGCGCGACGACAGCGGAGCTCATAGGGACAATCGCGCCCGGCGACGCAGCCGGCGGTGATTCGCTACTTCTGCTCGAAGGACGCATGGTCCCGAGCGAGTCAGCGATTCGCGGTACTAGTGAACGGCTGGCAGAGATCGCGACCGCTAGCCTGCCATGCCGCGCCATTGGCGCAGGTAGACTGAATGACGCCTCGCTGGCCGCTGATGGCTTGTGCTGCCGCGAGCGGCAGGGAGTCACTTCTTGCCGAGACTCTTCATTTTAGCGGAGTATTTCTTGATCAATTCGACGTTGCCGGGCGGGACGTCCTGCATGGCACTCGAGATCGCCATCCCCGAGGCCATCTGTGCCTCCATCATCTTGAGCTGTTCCGGGTTCAACTGCGCGCGCATCCCGTCGAGGGCTTTCGCCTGTTCGGCCTTGGCCTTCGCTATTTCCGCATCGACCGCGTCCTTGCCGCCCTTGTCGAGCACGGCGTTGGCCAAGGCGGCGTTGAAGCCGACCCGTTGGAACTCGGTTACGTCGGCGAAGCCATGCTTTTGAATGATGCTACCGGTTTCGCCCGACGCGGATAGGGCGGCGCCAAAGGCGGTTGGATTGTTCGGATTAAGACGGCTGACGGCGCCGGTTTTCTCGCTGAGCTTTTGCAGATCCTCGACGGCCGCGAAGAAGCCGTCCAGCTTCGATTCCGTCAACACCATCGGTTGCATGATCGGCGCTGCCGGCATCGCCGGTGCGGCATGGCCCGCGCCGTGCGGGATTTGGCCCATCTGTGCCGCCACGGCGACTGCTTCGATCAGGGCGGCGGATACGACGTGGATACTGCGCAACCGGAATAAGCTCATTCGAACCTCCCCTGGCAGACGTAGCGACAATTCCCGCGGATTCGAACCTATGCGGCGCGGAAGCCGGCTAACTCGGCGCGCACTTTGGCCCAGCGCTGCGCGGCGTCGAGCTCGAGGTATTGGGCGTCGTACTGTGAAACGCCCTGCAGCTGCGCTTCGAGCTGGGCCGCCTCGCGTCTCGCAGCTT
>DASPMH010000039.1:0-7997 GCA_035627175.1 Terriglobales bacterium
GCTGACCAGAAGGATGTGGCGATCGAGAGGCAGCGCGTCGCGGCGCAGCGCCTCGCCGATCACTTTGTCGACGGCGTTGTGCCGGCCGATGTCCTCGCGCGCGATCTCCAGCTCGCCCGTCGCGGTGAAGATTGCGGCCGCGTGCAAGCCGCCGCTGCGCCGGAAGCTCGGCTGCGACTGGCTCAGCTTGGCCGGCAGCGAACGAATCACCGCCGCCGGCACCGCGAGCTCGGATGCGATCGGCGGGAATTGCTGCAGCACTGCGGCGATGGTGGTCTTGCCGCAGACGCCGCAGCTCGATGAGGCGAAGACGTGCCGGGTCAGCCGCGCCAGATCGACCTCGACACCGTCGCGCAGCTGCACCTCGACGCTGTTGCAATCCGGGCGCACGGTGCGGCGGATCTCGGCGATCTCGGCAGCGGCGGTGATGATACCTTCACTGACGAGAAAGCCCGCAGCGAGATCTTCATCATGGCCCGGCGTCCGCATGGTAACGGTGAGCGCATGGCCATTGACGCGGATCTCGAGCGGCTCTTCGCGGGCGATCTCATCCTCAGCCGGCTCGCGCTGTTCGCCGCGGACGCGCCAGATGCGGCGCTGTTCGCATTCGTCCATTTCAGCCGCCGGCGAGCTTGACCTTCCAGCCACGCGCCTTCAGCGCCTGTACCACCTTGTCGCGGTGGTCGCCTTGCAGCTCGATGTTGCCATCCTTGGCGGTGCCACCGGTGCTGAGACTGTGCTTGAGCTGCTTGGCGAAGGCCGCGAGCTCTTCGGCGCCGAGGGGAACACCGTGGATCACGGTGACGGCCTTGCCGCCGCGGCCCTTGGTCTCGCGGCGCACTCTCACCCAACCATCGCCCTTGGGGACGGACCCGGGCAAGCGGCAGACGCACTCGCGCACCGGCCGGGCGCAGAACGGGCACATGCGACCGCGGTCGGTCGAGTAGACTGGGCCGGAGCCAAGGCTTTTGATCATCTCAAATCCCCCGCGGCTGCGCCGCTGCTTGTAAAGGGGGCGAACGCCTAGTGACCTGAGGCTGGTTTGCCGAAGCGGTTCAGCACCGCCAGTACCCGTTGCAGGCCGCGTTCTTTGATCGCTTCGCTGTCGCCTTCGAGAGTCAGGCGCAACAGCGGCTCGGTGTTGCTGGAGCGGACATTGAACCACCAATCGGGATATTGCACCGTCACCCCATCGAGCTCGTCCTGCTCGCCGTCATGAAATTCGCCGCGGATCGCGGCGAGCGCGCTCTTCTGGTCGGGCACCTGGAAGTTGAGCTCGCCGGTGTGGGCGTAGCGCAGCAAGGGTGCGACGCGCTGGGACAAGGGCTCGTCGCTGGCACTGAAGACGTTGAGCATCTTGACCAGCGCCACCAAGCCCGAGTCGGCGTAGAACGTGTCGCGCTCTTCGAGGCGGAAGTAGAAATGACCCGACAGCTCGCTGCCGTACGGGGCACCGACCTCGGACATCTGGCGCTTGATGTGGGCGTGGCCGACGCGCGAGCGAATTGGGCGGCCGCCGGCTTCGCCGATCACCTCGCGCAGCATCTTGCTCGAGCGCAGATCGTAGCAGACCGGCGCGCCGGGAATGTCGCGCAAGGCGTCGCGGCTCATCATCGCCGCCAGCACGTCACCGCGCACCGGCTCGCCTCGCTCATCGACGACACCGAGCCGGTCCCCGTCCCCGTCGAGGCAGAAGCCCGCGAAGGCGCCGGTCTCGCGGACCCGCTGGCTGAGCGCTGCCAGGTTCGACACCTTGGACGGATCGGCTTCGTGGTTGGGGAAGGTGCCGTCGGGCTCGAGGAACATGCCTTCGAAGTCGCAGGGAAACGGCTCGAACAGCCGCTCGAGGTATTTGCCGGCCATGCCGTTCGAGGCGTCGGCGATGATCTTCAGCGGGCGCAGCTCGACCGCCATGCTGTGCAGGAACTGGAGATATTCGGGGTCGATATCGTAGCTGGCGACGGTGCCCGGGGTCGCGTCGATGGGCGGCTCGCCGAGACTCGCTTCGACTTGCGCCAGGCCGGCGTCGAAACCGATCGGTACGGCGCGCTCGCGGCACACTTTGAAGCCGATGTACTGCGCCGGATTGTGGGACGCCGTGCACATCACGCCGCCGTCGGCGCCGAGATGTGCGACCGCGAAGTAGAGGCACGGCGTGGTCACCATACCGATGTCAGTGACCCAGATGCCGTTCTGGCGTAGCCCTTCGATCAAAGCGGGCGCGCACTCGGCGGCGCTCGGGCGCATGTCGCGGCCGACGATCAGGTGCAGCGAATCCTTGCCGACATGCTCGCGAAAGCCGCGAAAATGGCGGCCGAGAGAGATGCCGATCTGGTGAGCGAGGTCGACGGTGATTTCGCTGCCGAAGATGCCGCGGATGTCGTAGCTTTTGAAAATACCCATCTGCTGCGTCTACCCAACCAAGGGCAAACGGGCAATGCAGGCCCGGCCCGCTCAGGCGACGGTGACCGATTTCGCCAGCGACCGCGGCTTATCGACGTTGCGCTTGAGCGCGGTGGCGGTGAAGTAGGCGAGCAGCTGCGAGCAGACCAGCGGCAGCAGCGGCGCGATCACGTGCGGCGCTTCCTGCAATACGACCCGTTCGTCGAACAGCTCCGGGTGATCATCGTTGAAGGTCAGACCGAAGATGAAGCCCCCGCGCGCCTTGACCTCTTCGAGGCTCGACATCGTCGCCGAGTAGAGGTCGCCGATCGACTTCGGCGGCACCGCTACCAGGGTGTTGAAGCGGTCGTCGATCAACGACAGCGTGCCGTGCTTGAGGAAGCCGCCGGGCATGCCTTCGGCATGCACGTAAGTGACTTCTTTCATCTTGAGCGAAGACTCGAGCGCGATCGGGTAGTAGATGCCGCGACCGAGAAACAGCCAGTTTTCGGTCTGGGCATGGCGGTACGCCGCAGCGCGAATGACACCGGACTGTTCGTTGAGAATGGCCTCGATGCGCTCGGGCAGGCTGACCAGCGCTTCCTCGAGCTCGAGGCGGCGCGCCGCAGTCAACACCCCGCGGCGCTCGCCGAGCTCGATCGCCAGACGGGTCAGGATCAGCATCTGCACCAGCGCCGCCTTGGTACTGACGACACAGACCTCCGGGCCGGAGCCCTGCAGGATGGTTCGGTCGGCGAGGCGAGAGATCGACGAACCGATGACGTTGACGATCGCCGCGGTCTTGGCGCCGCGCTCCTTGGCGTTGCGCAAGCTCATCACGGTGTCGTAGGTCTCGCCCGATTGCGACACCGCAATCACCAGATCCTCGGCGTTGCTCTTGTCGAGGTGACGGAACTCGTCCGAGCTGACCGCGGGTACTTCGATGTCGGCAAAGGTCGAGAAGGCGTACTGGCCGTAGAGAGCGACGTAGTAGGTCGTGCCGACGCCGATCAGGTGCACCCGGCGCGACTCGGCCATCAGCTCGGCGACGGCGGCGATTTCGTCGCCGCCGATGCGCAATGCCGAGCGGATGCACTGCGGCTGCTCGTGGATCTCCTTGAGCATGTAGTGCGGATAGCCGCCCTTGCCGGCGACCTCGGGATCCCACGGGATGACAGTGATAGGCTTGTCGATCGGCTCGCCGGTGCGCAGGCTTTTGATCGCGTAGCTGTCTTTGGAGACGATACCGTACTCGCCGTCATCGAGGATGACGGTGTTCTTGGTGTAGTCGATGAAGGCGTTGAAGTCGGAGCCGATGTAGTTCGAGTTACTGCCGAGCCCGATGATCAGGGGGCTCTCGTGGCGAGCGCAGAAGATGCGCTCGCGCTCATGGATCGAGATCATCGCCAGCGCATAGCTGCCCTCGAGGTCCCGCAGTGCGCTGATCCAGGCGCGTTCGACCTGGCCGTGCTCCTTGTAATGGTGCTCGATCAGGTGGGCGATGACCTCGGTATCGGTGTCGGAGTCGAAGCGGTGGCCGGCGCGGATCAGTTGTTCCTTGAGATCCTTGTAATTGGCGATGATGCCGTTGTGCACCACAACGAACTCGCTGCCGCAGCTGTCGTGCGGGTGGGCGTTTTCGCGGGTGACCCGGCCATGGGTCGCCCAGCGGGTGTGGGCGATGCCGACATAGCTGTCGATGCCGCGGATGCTCTCTTTGCTGTCGACCTCGTCGACGGTACCGACGTGCTTGCGGATCTCGATGTGGTCGTGGTTCAGGAAAGCGACGCCGCACGAGTCGTAGCCGCGGTACTCCAGATGGTGCACGCCCTCGTACAGCCGATCGGCAATAGGTTGGAAGCTGGCAATTCCAGCGATTCCACACATGGTTGGTTAACTCCTCTTCGCCCCGACCGTCGCATCATGTGGGATGATGGTCCCGGCGGGGATGACGGCACCGGCGGCTAGTTTATTGCCGACGCCGATCTTGACCTCGTCACCGATGAACGAGCCAATCTTGACGAGCTCGGTTTCGATCGCCTCGCCGCGGATCTCGACCGTGATCGGGCTGTGGTCGAGATTCTCATTGATGGTGACGGTGCCGGAGCCGAGGTCGACACTCTCGCCGATGACGCTGTCGCCGACGAACGACAGGCGGCCGACGTCGGAGTTACCGAACAGGACGCAGTTCTTCAGCTCGACGCCGTAGCCGACGATCGAGCGTGCGCCGAGCGAGGTGTAATTGCGCAGCAGCGAGTTGTTGCCGACGTAGCAGTCGCGGCCGATGTAGCAGGGCCCGACCAATACCGCGCCGGACTTGATCACCGCGCCGGCCTCGATGCGTACCGGGCCGTGCAAAGCGACGTTGCCTTCGATGGTAGCGGCGCTGGCGATGTGCGCCTGGTCCCAGGTATCCATCACCATCCGGTTGGCAGCGAGGATGTCCCAGGGGCTCTCCACGTCGATCCAACCTTGCTCCCACAACGAGGCATCGATGCCGGTGGTCTCGAGCAGGCGGTTGAAGACCCGCACCATGTCGCCCTCGGCGCGATCGACGTGAGTGAAGACCTCCGACGGCAAGATGAAGATGCCGGCGAGCACGTAGTTGCCGAGATTGCTCGAGGTCGGCTTCTCGACGATGCGAGTGATGCGCGTGCCGCTGAGATAGACGTTGCCGTAGCGGCCGGTCGGCGGGCCGGGGAGGCCGACGGTCGCGACCGGGCCTTTGAACGCGTTGAACGACTGCAGCAGCTGAAAGAACGGATTCTCCGAAGTCACCACGTCGCCGTAGGCGAGGATGAGATACTCTCCCGGATTGAAACGCTCGCGCGCGGCGCGAATCGCGTTGGCGATGCCGGGCTCGCGCTGGGTAACGTAGGTCAGCTTGATGCCGAGGTCCTCGCCGCTGCCGAACGCTTCGCTGATCCGGCTGCCGTTCGGGCCGAGCACGATGATGGCGTCCGTCACCCCAGCCTGGCGCAGATGTCCGAGCATCCGTTTCAGCAACGATCCGCCGGCGACGACACACATCGACTTCGGGCGGGTGGCCGAGAACGGCACGAGATTGCGGCCGGAGCCGCCGGTCAGCACCAGTGCCTTCATGAGTTGTCAGGGGGTTGAGCGAGAGTCATGCATCCTCCGGATCCAGAGCCCTTTATCAAGGAGAAACTCGCGCCAGTCGAGACGCCAGCCGGACGGCGGCGATCATACTGCTGGCGTCGGCGATGCCCTTGCCGGCGATGTCGAAGGCGGTGCCGTGATCCGGTGAGGTCCGCACGAAGGGCAAACCGAGGGTCAGATTCACGCCGTCGGCGAAGTGCATCAGCTTGAACGGGCCGAGGCCCTGGTCGTGATACATGCAGACCACCGCGTCGAATTTTCCTTGCGCCGCGTGGGCAAAAATTCCGTCGGCGGCGAGCGGGCCGACGGCATCGATGCGGCGGCGGCGCGCCGCCGCAACCGCCGGTGCAATCACCTCGATCTCCTCGCGACCGAACAGTCCGCCTTCCCCGGCGTGGGGGTTGAGGCCGGCGACCGCAATCCGCGGCCGGGCGATGCCGAAGCGCTGCCGCAGGCTGGCCGCGGTGATGCGGATGGTCTCGACGATATGGTCGCGCTCGAGACGCTTGGGGACCTCGGCGAGGGCGACGTGGATGGTGACCAGGACGACGCGGAGCTTGTCGCCGGCGAGCATCATCCGCACCGGCACGTCGCCGGCGAGGTGGGCGAGCAGCTCGGTGTGGCCGGGATAGTCGTAGCCGGCCGCGTTGAGGTGGGCCTTGCTGATCGGGGCGGTGACCACGGCCTGGGCGCGGCCGGTCTGTACCAGCTCGACGGCGGCCAGGATGGCGCGGTAGGCGGTTTCGCCTGCGGCGGCGGCCGTGTGCCCTCTCCGGCGAGCACTTTTTGCGAGCGCGGCAGGGCTAGGGAGGGGGCAAATCCCAGGACAATCGAGCCCCAACTCAGCCGCGACTCGCCGCCAAATCGTCTCCTCACCGACCAGCAGCGGCTCGACCTCGCGCCGCACCGCGGGGTCAGCGATCGCTTTGAGCCCGACCTCGGGACCGATGCCCTCGGGATCGCC
Source organism: Terriglobales bacterium (assembly GCA_035627175.1). Classification (GTDB taxonomy): domain Bacteria; phylum Desulfobacterota; class Binatia; order HRBIN30; family HRBIN30; genus DASPMH01. The sequence goes on from DASPMH010000039.1 coordinate 6,467, forward strand.
GATGGTGATCGCGATCGGAATGCGCCGCTGGCCGCGGCTCTGCCACATCGAGCCAGCCGGGCTCACTGCAAGATCTGCACGTGGTGGTTCTTGCGCAGGTCGCTCTTGAGCCACTCGCGGAAACGCACGTCGAGAGCCTCGGCATAGAGCTTCTGCTTGATCTCCTCGGCGGTTTCGGGGAGTGGCTTGTCGGCGCCCTCACCGCGACGTTGGGTAACCTTGAGGATGTGCAGGCCGTTCGGGCCGCGCACCGGTGGACTGATCTCGCCGGTCTTCAACTTGACCGCTTCCTTGTCGAGGCTCTCGACCAGCTCGCCGGCCTTGAACCAACCGAGCACGCCGCCGTCTTTGGCACTGCCGGAATCTTCGGAGTGACGCTTGGCCATTTCGGCGAAATCGGCGCCGCCGCGCAGCTGCTGGTAGACTTGGTCGGCCTTGGCACGCACCGCCGCGGCCTCCGCTCCGTCGGCCGCGTCGGACGTGCGAAAAACGATGTGGGCGACCTCGTAGCCGGCGGGCGCGGAGTACTCGCCGCGATTGGCGTTGTAGTAGCGCTCGATCTCTTCGGGGGTGACGTTGACCTTGCCGCGGATCTCGCGGTTGATCAGCTGCTGGCGCTGGATCTCGCGCTTCACCTGCGCCCGATAGGCGTCCAAGGTCATACCCTGCGCCGCCAGCGCCTCGACCAGCTTAGCGTCATCGATGCGATTGCGCTCCTTGACCGAATCGACATAGCGATCGATGTCGTCCTTGCGCACGGCGAGGCCCTTGGCCTCCGCCTCGCGGTCGACGATCTTGTCGGTGATCAGCGCCTCGAGCAGATCCGAGCCGCTCAGCCGCGACAACTGCGGATCTTGGGCCGTCTGGCGGCGGTACTGCGACAGCTCGTGCATGGTGATCGGCTCGCCATCGACGGTAGCGATGATCTTATTGACCACCTCCGCCGACAGCACGCTCGCCAAGCCGACAACCACCACCGGGCTCAGACAGATCGAGGGAATCCGCATGCCGAGGCGGTAACATGAGGCGCCGGGGGGCTCAAGGTAGACCTAAATTTCTCTCGCAGGCGCGAGAGATAATCCTGGACTACCCGCCGGGAGCAGATTAAATCGCAACGCCCCGCAAATGGATGAGATCAAGCGTCAGGAATGGATGGGTCTGAGCGGTGCCACTCAGGCCGAGCTCGAGATCATCGCTCGCACCACGCCGCTGATCCTGGTCCGCTGCAGCCGCGATCTGCGCTACGCCTACGTCAACCATGCCTCGGCAGCCCTCTTCGGTCTGACTCCTGAGCAGATGATCGGCCGCCCGATCGCCGAGGTGATGGGCGCCGAGGCCTTCGCGATCATCAAGCCCTACATCGACCGGGTCTTGCAGGGAGAAGCGGTCCAGTACGAGGCGCAGGTGCCCTACCCCAGCGCGGGAACGCGCTGGATGAACGTCAGTTACATCCCTCACCGCGACGGCGACGGCCAAGTGAGCGGTTGGATCGCCTCGATCGTCGACGTCACCGACGCCAAGCGCGCCGAGG
>DASPMH010000040.1:0-3616 GCA_035627175.1 Terriglobales bacterium
GGCGACCCGGCGAAGAGGTTGAGCGCCCGGACCACTTCGCCGATGGCGACGGCGCCACTACCATCGCAGTCACCGTTACAATTGGTCACCACCAACGCGGTGTCGCTGCCGTCGGTGGTCAGCGCACCGCCACCGACATCCCAACTCTCGAACACCGCAGCGAGGTCGTACGCCGCGACCGCCGCACCCGCATCGATCGCCAGCTGGCAGCTCAACAGCGTGCCGTCGCCGAGCGGCGCCGGCGAGCCACCGACCTCGATACGCCGTGCGCCGGCTGCCGGTTCGCTGATTACCAGCTCCTTGTCGGCAGCCGTGCCGGCACCGATCAAGGGATTGATCGTACAAGAGGACAGCGCAATGCCCGCGGGCAAGGCCAGCTGTACGGCCGCAGCGGCGACTGTCTGACCTTTGCCGGTCAGCTGCAGAGCGACACAGGCGCGGCCACCCGAGAGACCCGCGGCTGGCAACAACGCCAGCGCGACGTTGCCCGGCGTCGGGCTCGGCGTCCGGGTCGAGGTCGGCGTGGTGGTCGCGGTCATGGTCGCCGACGGTGTCGCGGTGCTGGTCGCAGTCCCAGTGCGGGTGGGCGTGGGAGTCAAGGCGATCGAGCAATCGATTCCCTGCCAACCGGTGAAGCAACTGCACTGCCCGTTCATCTGGCTACACACCCCGTTGTCGCTACAGTTGTTCGGACAGGTCAGTGGCGTCGGCGTGCGGGTGCTGGTCGGGGTCGCCGTCCAAGCGACGCTACAATCTGGGCCGGACCAACCCGGATGGCAGACACAGAAGCCATTTAGTGGATTGCAGATGCCGTTATCGCTGCAGTTGTTGAGGCACGCCGGCGTCGGAGTCGGTGTCGGCGTCGGCGTCGAGGCCATCGAGCAGTCGATGCCGCCCCACCCCGGGTCGCACACGCACGCCGCCGCCCCGACGCAGGTGCCGTGACCGCTGCAATTGGTCGGGCAGGCCGAGGTCGCGCAATTCGCGCCGGTCCAAGCAGGATTGCAGATACAGGTTCCGTTGAAACAAAGGCCGTTTCCGCTGCAGTTGTTGGGGCAGCTCGGCGCCGTCGAGCAGCTCGGGCCGCTCCAGCCACCGATACAGACGCACATGTTCAAGACGCACACGCCGTTCGGTGGATTGCAGTCATTGACACAAGCCGCCTCGACGCGCACCGGCATCAGCGCCGCGAAGCCCAACAGTGTTGCCAGTCGTATCCATCGCCCCATATCGATCTCCCCTCGCCCACAGCGGGCCGCAGCCAGCGCCATACATAACAGCCGCGCGCCGGCGCAATCCTCACGCAAATCTCAAGAATGAGCCTGAATCACCTTTTGTATCGACCTCTCGAAAGGGGCATTGCAGGCGCAGCTTCCCCTTCGCCCGCCATCTGCAGTATCCAAGCCGGGATGCTACCCGAGCCCGGCGCCTATCCGCCAAGTCACTTTCGCAGATGATCGCATTGTGGCGATCGACGATGGCACCGCGCCCTAGAACGACCGCGGTCTATCGCTGAGTACATGGAGATGAGCGGCACAAAGACCGAGGTGATCCACTTCGGGATTTTCCGTCTCGATGCTGCCGGGCAATCGCTGCGCCGCGGCGAGGAGGAAGTGCCGCTGCGGCCGAAGACCTGGGAGGTGTTGCGGCAGCTCGTCGGCCGGCCTGGCCAGTTGATCACCAAGGATGAGCTGATCCAGCGGGTCTGGCCCGGCGTCGCCGTCACCGACGGCACCTTGACCCAGTCGATCCGTGAGCTGCGCGCGGCCTTGCAGGACGATCCCAAGCAGCCGCGCTTCATCGCCACGGTGCACCGCCGCGGCTATCGCTTCATCGCCACACTCGAGGAGGAGGAGCAGCAGGCGGCGGCGGCACGGCCGGCGCAGCGGACGCCGCTGCTGGTCGGTCGCGAGCGCGAGCTCGCCGCGCTCGAGGGCTCGCTCGAGGCCGCGCTTCGCGGGCGGCGCGGCTGCGTGCTGGTCACCGGCGAAGCTGGGGTCGGCAAGACTTCGCTGATCGAAGCCTTCCTCGACGCCGCCGCACGACGTCACGGCGATCAGCTCGCCGTCGCCCGCGGGCAATGTGTCGAGCAGCGCCAGGACGCCGAGCCCTACCTGCCGCTGCTCGAAGCCCTCTACCAGATCTGCCGCGGTCGTGATGGAGCTCGCTTCGCCGAGCTGCTGCGCCGTTTCGCCCCGACCTGGGTGGTACAGATCCCCTGGCTGCTGCCGCCGCAAGAGCTCGCCGCACTGCAGCAACAGCTGATCGGCAGCGGCTCGGAGCGTATGCTGCGCGAGCTGATCACCGCGCTCGGCGAGATGGCGTCGCACGCGCCGCTGCTGATCGTTCTCGAAGACCTGCACTGGAGCGACCTCGCCACCCTCGAGTCGATCGCGGCCCTGGCGCGTCGGCGCGAGCCGGCTCGACTGTTGCTCGTCGGGTCGATGCGAGCCCCGGCGGCGGCATCGCGAGCGGCGGCGGAGCTGCGGTTGGCGCTGACCACGCGCAGCGACGCCAGTGAGATCGCTCTCGACATGCTCGACGCGGCCGCAGTGCGCTCCTACGTGCGCGGCCGGCTCGGCGAACGGACGCCCGAGATCTTGCTCGACGCGGTGGTGCGCCACAGCGGCGGCAGTCCGCTGTTCCTGGTGACCGCGCTCACCTTCGCCTCGAGCCAAGGGTGGCTCAGCCAAACCGACGGCGGTTGTACGCTCGCGATCACAGCCGACGAGCTCGAGCGGGCGCTGCCGGTCGGATTGCGCCAGCTGATCGAAGCACAAGTGCTCGGACTCGCCGCTGACGATCGCGAGCTCTTGCAAGCCGCCAGCGTCGCCGGCATCGAGGTCGATGCGCCGATCTTGGCGGTCGCCCTCGGCCGATCGGTCGACGAGATGACCGCGATGCTCGACCAGCTCAGCAGCCGCAATCGCTTTCTGCGGCGCAGCGCCACCCGCCAGGAGCCGCGCCCCGAGCCGGCTGCGGCCCGCTTCGAGCTCACCCATGCCCTCTACCATCAGGTGCTCTACGAAAGCCTGGCACCGGCCAAGCGGCGCGAGCTACATCTCGCCGTCGGCCGCGCTCTCGAGGTCGCTTACGCCGACCGTCGCAGCGCCGTAGCGGCCGACCTGGCGCGGCACTACGAGCGCGGCGGCGCCTTCCTCGAAGCCGCCCGTTACATGGGAATGGCAGCCCTCAATGCCCATGGCCGCGCCGCCGACCGCGAATCGGCTGCGCTGCTGGAGCATGCCTTGCGTCTGATCGGACAGCTGGAGGATTCGCCGCGACGCCAGCGGCGGGAAGCGGATCTCTGCGTCCAGCTCGGAGCGGTGCGCGGCTCGATTCACGGCCGCGGCTCGGAGGTCTACCTCGAGCCGTTTCGACGCGCCTGGGAGCTGGCGCAGGAGCTCGATGACGTGCCGCGGATGTTCATCGCGCGCATGGCCGCGTTCGGGCACTTCAGTCTGACCGAGCAACTGCGCCAGGCGGAGGAGGTCTGCCGCGATCTGCTGGCGCTCGCGGCGCGCGTGCCGATGCCGGATCTGGTCGCGGTCGCCAACGGCGCGATGGGCTCGGTACTGTTCGGCCGCGGCCGGCTCGCTGCGGCGCGCGAGCATCT
>DASPMH010000041.1:0-5859 GCA_035627175.1 Terriglobales bacterium
TCCTGCCGCTGCTGCGTTCGTCGCTGTTCAGCTGGCCGGGCAAGTTGCGCATGGGCTGCGATCTGCTCTTGCCGCGCGCCCCCGAACAGGACGACGAGAGCTTGGGTGCATTCGTCACCCGTCGGCTCGGGCGCGAAGCGCTCGAGCGAGTGGTGCAGCCTCTGGTCGGCGGCATCTACACCGCCGATCCCGACGAGCTCAGTCTCGCCGCTACGATGCCCCGCTTTCTACAGATGGAGCGCGAGCGCGGCAGCGTCATCCGTAGCATGTGGAGCCAAGCCCGCGCCGCGCGGACGCGCAGCCAGCGCAGCGGCGCGCGCTGGAGCCTGTTCGTCAGTGTCGATCGCGGCATGCAAGGTCTGGTCGACGCCCTGGCGAAGCAACTCCCGCCCGCAACCATCCGACTCAACTGTACGGCCAAAGCTCTCCACCCAGGCGTGCGCCCCCTTTCCCAAAGGGGGCAGCGCCCGCAGGGCGCGAGGGATTCACGAGCCGGGGCGCACCCTGACGGAAACCAGGAAACCCACGAAGACCGACAACTCCGCTGGCAAATCGAGACCGACGCAGCGACGATCGAATGCGACGCTGTAATCCTCGCCACCCCAGCGCATCGCAGCGCCGCGTTGCTGGCGCCGCTCGATGCGGGGCTCGCCGAGGAGCTGGGCGGCATCGGCTACACCAGCTCGGCGACGATCTCGCTCGCCTACCGGCGCGACCAGGTTCCCGACCGCCTCGACGGCTTCGGCTTCGTCGTGCCGCGCATCGAAGGCCGCGGCATCATCGCCTGCACCTACAGCAGCGTGAAGTATCCCGGACGCGCTCCCGCAGGACACGTGCTGCTGCGCGCCTTCGTCGGCGGCGCCTTTCAGGAAGAGCTGGTGCAGCGCGACGACGGCGAGTTGCTCGCTTTGGTACGGCGCGAGCTCGAGCAGTTGCTGGGCATCCGCGAGGTACCCCTATTCGACGAGATCCACCGCCACTGGCAAGCGATGCCGCAGTACCGCGTCGGCCATCTCGTCCGCCTGCGCCGCATCGAGGAGCGCCTGAGCCAACACCCCGGCTTGCAACTGGCCGGCAACGGCTACCGCGGCGTCGGCGTCCCGGATTGTATCCACAGCGGCGAGTCCGCCGCGGAGGCGCTCTACCAATCTCTTTGCTGAGAGCCCATTTCCCGGGGCTGACTCGCCCCCTTTCCCAAAGGGCTGATGCCTTCCGCCGGCGGAAGGCATCAGCGCCGCAGGCGCGGATTTCTGCGAGGCGAGTGGCGAACCTGGGGTATCGAATCCCCGGTGGCCTTCGGCCACTGCCCCCTTTTGCTAATTTTGCTAAAGGGGGCGCACCCTGCCAGTCCCTCTCAGTTGCGCCTTTCCGACAGACGCGCGCTTGCCTCCCTGGCACTCTTACGCGATGTCTCCGCAGATGCTGTTTCCCGCTCCCAGGTCGATCTCTCGTCTTACCGGCGCTGCGGTGGCGGCTTCGGCGGCGGTGGTGGCGCGGCCGGTGTCAGGGTTGGCGCCGCAGGGCTACCGGCTGCGGCTCGAGGGCGACGCGATCGACCTCGGCTATGCCGACGAGGCGGGACGCCGCTACGGCGAGGCGACCCTGGCGCAGCTGCGCGCCGCTCATCCCACCGGCATTCCGGCGCAGTCGATCGAGGACTGGCCCGACTTCCCCGTCCGCGGCTTGATGCTCGACATCAGCCGCGACCGCGTGCCGACGCGCCAGACCCTCGAGCGGTTGGTCGAGCTGATGGCGCTGTGCCGCATCAATCACTTCGAGCTCTACACCGAGCACACCTTCGCCTATCGCGATCACGCCGCGGTCTGGCGCGATGCAAGTCCGATCACCGCGGAAGATCTCGAATGGCTCGATCAGCTCTGCGCCGAGCGCGGCATCGAGCTCAGTGCCAATCAGAATTGCTTTGGCCACATGGAGCGCTGGCTGCGCCATCCCGAGTACCGCGAGCGGGCCGAATGCCCCGCCGGCTGGGTCTCCAAGCTCGGTGGCACCATGCCCCCCGCAGTGCTCGCGCCGTCTGCGGCCAATGCCGAGCTCGCGCTGGCGCTGATCCGCGAGCTCGCCTCCCATCTCCGCAGCCGCCGCGTCAACATCGGCTGTGACGAGACCTTCGAGCTCGGCAAGGGCGCCAGCGCCGCGGCGGTCGAGCAGCACGGCCGTGCCCGCGTCTACTTCGACCATCTGCTGCGGCTGATCGAGCCGCTGCGCAGCGACGGCTTCGAGGTGATGTTCTGGGGCGACATCTTGCGCAGCCACCCCGAGTTGGTCGCCGAGTTGCCGCGCGATCGGCTGATCGCGCTGGTGTGGCACTACGAGGCGCCGATCGATCCCGAGGCGATGCCACCGGTGTTGCTGCAGATCGGCGCCGAGTTCGGCATCACTTCCGATGCGCTGCGCGGCTTCGCCGGGCAGATCGACAGCTTCGCCGGAGTACCGCACTGGGTGTGTCCGGGCACGTCGTCGTGGAACTCCTTCGTCGGCCGGCTCGCCAACGCCAAGGCCAACATGCTCGATGCGGCGACCCACGGGCTTCGCTCGGGTGCTCGCGGCTACATGATCACCGACTGGGGCGACAACGGCCACTTGCAGCCGCCCTCGATCAGCTTCGCCCCGCTCGCCTACGGCGCGGCGATCAGCTGGTGTCTCGACAGCAATCGCGATCTGCCGGTGGCGCAAGTGATCGATCGCTACATCTTCCAAGATCGCGCCGGCGAGCTCGGCGCCGCGATCGAAAGCATCGGCGACGTCTACGCGCACACCGGTAAGGTCGGCTTCAACGGCAGCCCGCTGTTCACCGCGGTCGTCCGCCGCGGCGTCCTCGGCGCGCTCGGCGTCGCCGACGCCGGCGCGGTCGAGCAGGTGCTGTCTACCCTGGCGCAAGCGAGTGCGCGGGTCGCCCGTTCGCAGCCGCAATGCCATGACCGCGCAGTGGTGCGCCGCGAGCTCCAGCAGGCGATCGCCCTGGCTCGCCACGGCGCCTGGCAATTGGCCCGCGAGTGCGGCGCCCCCGCGCCGAGCGAAGCCGAGCTGCAGCAAGACCTGGCGCGGCTGATCGAGGAGCAGCGCCAGTGCTGGCTGCTGCGCAGTCGCCCCGGAGGGCTCGAGGACAGCCTGGCGCGACTGCGGCCTTGACCCGTCCGGTCCCCCCTCCGCGCGGATCTTTTGCGCGCGCGGGAGGGCTGGGGAGGGGGCAGGTCTGTGGCTGCCGTTGCTAGGCGGCAGTAGGCCGGTTGTGAGTCGGGTCGTGGCGAGACTCGCAGAAAATCCCGCGCGCCTGCGGCGCTGAGGCTTTCGCCGGCGAAAGCCTCAGCCCTTTGAGAAAGGGGGCGCACACCCGCTCCACTGCTCCATCGCTCCACGGCTCCACTGCTCCCCGGCTTGGAATTTTCCGCGATTGCCCCGTAGATTCCCGCGATGCCGATCTGGTGGCGCCGCTGGCTCTGGTTGACTGCGATCGCGGTGGTGCCGGTGCCGATCCTCTTCCTGGGGCCCGGGCACGTGCCGCCGCTGCGGCTGATGATGCTCGGGGCGATCGCAGGTTCGGTGGTGGTGCTCGAGCAGGCGAGCGGAGCGGTGCCGCTGCTGGCGCTGATCTTTCTCTTCCAGGGCGCGCTCTACGCCGGCTGCGCCTGGGTGCTGATCACCGCCGCGCTGATCGCGGCGCGGCGGGCGGGGGTCGCCGCGGTCGGCGCACCGGCGGCACTGCTGATCGCGCTACTGCTGATCGCTGCTAGCCTGCTGCCGCTTTACCGCGACCCGTACCGCGCCGCGGCCTCGACCACCACCTTGCTACACCTCTATGAGTGAGCGCAGCGCGATCTTGGGGTTCGCGCTGCTGCTGATCGCCGCGGCGGCCGGCGCCTTCGAGCGCACGGAAATGCGGCCGCCCTGTCACGACTTCAATCCGCTGCGCAATCCCTACTTCGGCGACACCCACGTCCACACCACCTTCTCTTTCGACGCCTGGAACCAAGGTACTCGCAACTCCCCCGCCGACGCCTACCGCTTTGCTCGCGGCGAGGCGGTGGGCATTCAGCCCTACGACGAGCGCGGCGAGCCGCGGCGCACCATTCGACTGCGCCGCCCGCTCGACTTTGCGGTGGTCACCGACCACGCCGAGCTGCTCGGCGAAACCCACATCTGCCGCAGCCCCAGCGCCGCCGGGTACCATTCGTGGATGTGCACCATCGCGCGGCGCTGGCCGGCCTTGGGCTACATCATCTTCAACAGTCAGAACCTCGATGTTGCCGCACCGCGACGCTACGGGTTGTGCGGGCCCGGGAATGCCGACTGCGCCGCCGCAGCCGCCGGGCCGTGGGCGGCGATTCAGCGCGCTGCCGAGGAGGCCTACGACCGCACCGCCGACTGTCGTCTGACCACCTTCGTCGGCTACGAGTGGAGCGGCGCGCCCGACGGCTACATGATTCACCGCAACGTCATCTTCCGTAACGCGACGGTTCCGGAGATGCCGGCGAACTACATCGACGACCGCACGCCCGAGCGGCTGTGGCAGCGGCTGCGCGAGGAGTGTCTCGAGCGGGGCAATGGCTGCGATGCGCTGATCATTCCGCACAACTCCAACCTCAGCGGCGGCCGGCTGTTCCAGGTCGAGGAAGCTGACGGCAGCCGGCTGTCGCGCGCAGAGGCGGAGAGCCGGGCGCGGCTCGAGGTGCTGCTCGAAGTGACTCAGCACAAAGGCGACTCCGAGTGTCGCGCCGGCGGTCCGAGCCCCGACGAGCTGTGCGGCTTCGAGAAGCTCCCCTTCGCACGGATGCGCGAGAGCGCCCTCGAGCGCATGCAGACCGAGCCCGGTCCGCTCTCCTATGCGCGCGAAATCCTCGCCGAGGGGCTGCGCCAGGAGGAGCGGCTCGGCATCAATCCGTTTCGCCTCGGGCTGATCGGCGCGACCGATACTCATCTCGGCACGCCGGGGTTGGTCGACGAGGATCAGTTCTTCGGACACGCGGCCGGCCGCGCCAGTCACCGCGTCGAAGTGCCGCCGCTGCCGGACGATGTCCGCATGAACCCCGGCGGCCTTGCGGTGGTGTGGGCCGAGGAGAACTCGCGCGACGCGTTGTTCGAAGCGATGCGGCGGCGTGAGGTCTACGGCACCAGTGGCCCGCGGATGCTGCTGCGCTTCTTCGGTGGCGTCGGCTTGAGCGAAGAGATGTGCCAGTCGCCGAGCTTCGTCGCCGATGGCTACCGCGACGGTGTGCCGATGGGTGGTGAGATCGGCGGCAGCGAGAGCGGCGCGGCGCCGGCGTTCGCGGTGTGGGCCTTGCGGGATCCCGGCACTGAGGACTTCCCCGGCACGCGCCTCGAGCGGGTGCAGATCATCAAGTCTTGGCTCGAGGACGGTGTGCCACGCGAGCAGGTCTACGACATCGCCGGTGCGGCCGGCAGCGGCGCGGTCGATCTGCGCAGGTGCACGCCGCAGGGCGGCAGCGACCAACTCTGTCGGGTCTGGCGCGATCCCGACTTCGATCCAAGTCAGCGGGCCCTCTACTACGCGCGGGTGGTCGAGGTGCCGTCGTGCCGCTGGCTCGCCTGGGAGTGTCGCCGCCGCCAGGTCGATTGCAGCAATCCCAACCTCGACGGCGAGCTCGGCCCCTGCTGCGATGAGCAGGTCGCCAAGACGATCCAAGAGCGAGCCTGGAGCTCGCCGATCTGGTACTCGCCACGATAACGGCAGAGGACATTGCGCCTCGGGTGCGGGTGCGCTCGGAGAGCGCAAGCTACAGCCGATTTTGTGGGTGGAAATTTGTGATTTGCGCTGGTAGCACCGGCGAATGGGCAGAATGCGTTGGGGACTCGTAGCGCTCACTTTCTTGGCTGCCGCCT
>DASPMH010000042.1:0-3077 GCA_035627175.1 Terriglobales bacterium
GGTTGCGGCGCGAGCTCCGCGACCACTGCTTGCCGCGGCGAGCCCGGCACCAGCGGCTCGGATTTGCGCCCGAGAGCGAAGAGCAAGCAGTTGTTTCCCGTGCCGAGATGGTCCGCGCGCCGCGCGGCATTGAGGTAGAACACCGGCACTTGAACCCGGCGGGCGGCATCGGCGAGCGCGGCAATGCGCGGCACGATGCCATGACGTGACACCGCCTCCGGCAACGCCCCGAGCCCGGCCGCGCCGATCACCCCCTCCTGACATTCCATGATCAGCAAGGCGCAGCGCTTCGGTGCGAGCCGCTGCGCCAGATCGATCGCCATTTACAGCCCGTACAGCCGCGCCGGGTTCTTGTGGAAGATGTGCTCCTTGGCGCTGCGGCTGAGATCGTCGCGCTCGGCGATGATCTTGACGGTGTCGGGGAACGCGCAATCCCAGTGGCAGTAGTCAGAGGCGTAGACCACCACGCCTTCGCCGCAGGCAGCGACGACCTGCGGAATGGTTCGCTCGTCGGGATCGCAGCCGATGAAGCAGCGCCCCGATAGGATGTACTCGCTCGGCTTGCGATCGATGTTCGGCGCCTGCTCTGGGGTCAGCTCCCAGTGCTCGTCGAGCCGATCGAGCCAGAACGGCAACCAGCCGACGTTCGCTTCGAGAAAGGCGACGCGCAGCTTCGGAAAGCGATGCAGGATACCTCCCACGGAGAAGCTCATCACCGCCAACATCTGGCCGACGGGATGGGTGAAGGCGTGCGTCTCCAAACGCGTCTTGAACCGGTCGACGCCGATCGGCACCTGATCGATCGCCTGCCCGCCGCCGTGGACACAGACCGCGACGCCTAGTTTCTCCGCTTCCGCCCACACCGGATCGAAGCTCGGGTGGTCGAGATTTTTGTCACGCACATGCTGCGGCGTCACCATGCCGACCATGCCGAGCTCGCGGACCGCTCGGCGCAACTCGGCGACCGCGGCCTCGGGATCGATCAGCGGCAGCTTGGCGACCGACATCAGTCGCTTCGGCGAGACGCTGCAGAACTCGGCGCGCGCGTTGTTCAATGTCCGGCACAGCGCAACGGCGAAATCGCGATCGAGCCCGGCCCATTCCTCGCCGGCACCACCGGGGAACATGATCGTCTGATCGATGCCTTCGAGATCCATGTCCTCGAGCCGCGCTTTGGGATCGGTCATGCCGGCGCGATCGAGGCTGCTCAGCTTGGCCTTACCCTTGGTCTCCTTGATGCCGACACCGGGAAGGTTGGCGAATTGAACCTTGATGCGTTCGCGCCGCTCCTGCCACTTGGGCTGGAATTCCGCAGGAATCCGCTCGGTCCAATTGGGCAGGTCGCCGCCGTGTCCGTCCGCGTCAATCACATGGTAGCCGAACTTGCCCATCGATCTTCCTCCAGCGGCGAGCCCAGTCGCCGGCGATTGTCATCCATTTGCGCCAAGGGCGAAGACGCCGCGGGCAAGCTGCCCATGGTGCAGGTCGTCTAGAGCCTGTTGATATTGGTCGAGCGAGTAGTGGCTGGTGATCAGCTCATCGATCTTGAGGCGGCCGGAGAGGTAGAGATCGGCGAGCATGGCGAAGTCGCGCCTTGGCCGTGCGGTGCCGTAACGGCAGCCGAGAATCGCTTTGTTCTGATAGAGCGTTTGCACCACCAGATCGAAGCTCGATCCGATCTTGGGAACACCGACGATCGTCAGTGCCCCGCCGGCGCCGAGCGAATCGAGCGCCTGCTTGATGACCGCCAGGTTGCCGACTGCCTCGAAGGCATAATCGGCGCCCCCCCTGGTCAGATCCTTGATTGCCGCAACCGGGTCGGTCTCGACGGCATTGATGACCTCGGTCGCGCCGAAGCGCTGCGCCCATTCGAGCTTCTGCGGCATGACGTCGACGGCGATGATCTTGGCCGCCCCGGCGAGCAACCCGCCCTGTATGCAGTTGAGGCCGATGCCGCCGACACCGAACACCGCCATCGTCGCACCGACCTCGACCTTGGCGCGATTCACCACCGCGCCGAAGCCGGTCATGATGCCGCAGCCGATCAGGCAGGCACGATCGAACGGCACTCGCGGATCGATCGGAATGGCGGCTTGCTCGCGAATGACGGTGCGCTCGGTGAATGTCGAGGTGTTGGCAAACTGAAAGGCAGCCTTGTCGCCGATAGTGAACGGCCCGGGTTGGCGCGGATTGGGCGCGTTGCGACACTCGGTCGGCCGGCCGACTTCGCAGGCGGGGCAGCGCCCGCAATGCGCCAGTGTCGACAGCACCACCGTGTCGCCCTCCGCCACCGAAGTCACCCCCGAGCCGATCGCTTCGACGACACCCGCGCCTTCGTGCCCGAGAACCACCGGAGTGGGGTAGGGGATGGTGCCGTCGATGACGCTGACGTCGGAATGGCAGAGCCCGGCAGCACGTAGAGCAACCCGGATCTCACCAGGTCCTGGATCGCGCAGGCGAACATCCTCGAGTCGAACGCCACCGTCGGTACCGAAGGACACCAGCGCCTGCATCGTCACCCCTCCGTCCAGCCGATGTATTTCGGCTCGGTATAGGCGTGCAGCGCGTAAGCGCCGCCATCGCGGCCGATGCCGCTGAGTTTGAAACCGCCGAACGGGGCGTCGCCATTGGGGGAGCTGCCGTTGATCTGGATGGTGCCGCTGCGGACGGCCCGCGCGACGCGCCGGCCGCGTTCGCGATCGCGTGTCCACACATAGCCGTAGAGGCCGTAGTCGGAGTCGTTCGCCAGGGCGATGACTTCTTGCTCGTCAACGAAGGGAATGGCCACGATCACCGGCCCGAAGATCTCTTCACGGGCAATCGTCATATCGTTGCGGACATCGGTGAACAGCGTCGGCTCGAAGTAGAAACCTTTGGCCATTCCCGCCGGTCGCCGGCCGCCGCAGGCGAGCGTCGCGCCTTCAGCGATACCTGCCCCGACGAAGCGCTCGACCCGTTCGCGCTGCGCTGCCGAGACGAGTGGGCCGATGACAGTGTCGGGGTCGCGGGGGTCGCCGATCTTCATTTTGCCGGCAATCGCCGCGAGCTCACGAGTGAAGTCGTCGTAGATCGAGCGC
>DASPMH010000043.1:0-2279 GCA_035627175.1 Terriglobales bacterium
CGGCCTTCGAGCGGTGTCCTCGGCGTCGTCGAGGAATTCTATTCGCTCGATGCACGCGACGTCGGCAGCGCTGCTTTCTCGATCATCAATGAAGGCGAGCGATCCGCTCCGGGCGACGTGATGTCCTTCCCGCCGGTTGTCCCTCTCGGTGGGGATTGAGGCGAGGTGGACGACATGAGTCAGACTCACGAACGAAAAGTTGCCTCCGAGCGAGACGAAAGGAGACGGGCAATGTTGAAGATGCGGCTCACTTGTTTGAGCTTGGCTGGATTGGTCCTCGGCTTCGCAGCGGCGGCGCCGGCGTTGACCACTTCCGACCGTTCGGCCGGCATCCTGGTCTGGCCGAAGGTGTTGGTCGATACCGCGGGCACTTTGACCGGGGTTCCGACCGATACGGTCATCACCTTGACGAATAACTCGACGACGAATCTCAAGCAGGCGCACTGCTTCTTCATCAACTCGACCGGTCACTGCGCCGATGCTCCTGAGACCGCCTGCTTCACCTCGGCTGACTGCGCCACTTCCGCCTGCGTGCCGAGCTGGAACAAGATCGATTTCAACATCTTCATCACTCGCGATCAGCCGCTCGGCTGGCTCGCCAGTGATGGCCTCGGTCGCGGCGACCTCCCCATCGAGGGTTTCGGCACCTGCAGCAATGACCCCAGCCGCGTTTGCTTGACCAGCGCGTCCTGCGGTGGCGGCTCGTGCCTGATCGGTCCGGGCGGCCAGAACAACATCGGCACCGGCATCCCGCCGGTTCCGGAGGATCCGTTCATCGGTTCGTTGACCTGCATTCAGTTCGATCCGACGCAGAATCCGCCGGTTCCGGACCAGACGGCGAGCCGCAACTCGCTCGCGGGCGAGGCCGATATCGTCACCATCCCGGATCCGAACTCGGCGATCGATGGTTCCAAGTACAATGCCGTCGGTTTCCTCGCGACCGGCACGGGCGATACCGACAACGTCTTGGAGCTCGGCGGACCGACGGCAGACTATGCTGGTTGCCCCCAGACTCTGATCCTCGATCACTTCTTCGATGGCGCCACCGATCCGACTTCCGTCGGGCCGGGCACCAACTCGGGGAACACCACCACCTTGACCGAGCTGACGCTGCAGCCCTGTGGCAACGATCTGCTCAGCAACGATGAGGGTGTTGTCGTGGCTCAGTTCCTCGTCTTCAACGAATTCGAGCAGCGCTTCTCCGCCAGTCGGATCGTCGATTGTCTACTTGACACCCCGATCTCCAACATCGACACTCCCAATGGTGCACGGTCGATCTTCAGTGCCGGCGTTTCCGGAACTTTGGTGGGACAGACCCGCATCCAAGGCGTCGGTACGGCCGAGACTGGACGTGGGTTGTTGGGCGTGGCGCGTCTCCTGGTCCTCAAGGCGGATGGCGAGCTGACCGGCTCGGCATACAACCTCGACCAGAATGGTGGCATGGAGACGCCGGATCTGTTGACGATCCCTTAAGTAGGTCGCCGCATCACGATTGAGCGAAGTCGATTGCCTAGGCCTGGAAGAGGAGGACACTCATGAGGGCAATGCACGGCGTGCGGGCCTTTCGGCTGCTGGGCGTATTTGCTGCGTTCGCGGCCCTTGCCAGCGTCGCCAATGCGGATACCAGCTCGGAACGTCCGGGATCCATCCTGATCTTTCCGAAAGTTGTAACCACTGGAACGCGCGATACCGTGATCCAGATCACCAATACCGGTAACATGGTCAATGAAGTGACGTGCTTCTACGTCGATGGCGAGAGCTGCGTCATTACCGACTTCTTCCTGACCTTGACGCGCCAGCAGCCGATTCACTGGCGCGTCAGCACCGGTCGTCCGGTAAATCCGCTCGACGGCTTCGGCACCGACGGGGCCGGCCTCGATCCGGGTCTGATCCCGGGACTGGGCGCCGGCTTTGCCGGCGGCCTTGTCTGTCTCGAGACGGATGATGGTGCGCCGGTCGCGCAGAACAAGCTGAAGGGCGAGGCGGGCTTGCAGGATCTCTCGGCAAGCCCGACAGCGAACGACAGCAAGTACAACGCGATTGCGTTGTCGGCCAATGCCGCACCCGATGATGACGACAACCTGGAGCTGGATGACGCGGAGTATAGTCGCTGCGCCACCACCCATCGTCTCGATGTGATGACGGAAGTCGCCGATGGCGATCCGATCCTCGGCGAAGATTCGACGGTGACCACCAATGTCACTGTGCTGCCCTGCGATCTGGACTTCCGCCGTGCTAACACGCCTGAAGTCACCATCTCGCAGTTCGCCTGGAACGAA
>DASPMH010000044.1:0-2051 GCA_035627175.1 Terriglobales bacterium
CTTCTTGCCCTCGACTTCGGCGTGAAGATCGTTGATCTCGAGCATGCTCATCCCACGGCTCCTTCCAGCGTCACGCTGAGAAGCTTTTGCGCCTCGACCGCGAACTCCATCGGGAGCTCGCGGAAAACCTGCTTGCAGAAACCGTTGACGATCAGCGAGACGGCGTCTTCTTCCGAAAGCCCGCGCTGCTGGCAGTAAAAGAGCTGGTCCTCGCCGATCTTGGACGTGGAAGCCTCGTGCTCCACCTGTGCGGTCGAGTTGCGCACGTCGATGTAGGGGAACGTGTGCGCACCGCACTTGTCGCCGAGCAGAAGCGAGTCGCACTGCGAGTAGTTGCGAGCGCCGTCGGCGTTCGGGCCGATCTGCACCAGGCCGCGGTAGCTGTTCTGCCCGTGACCGGCGCTGATGCCCTTCGAGATGATCGTGCTCCTGGTGTTCTTGCCGATGTGCACCATCTTGGTGCCGGTGTCCGCCTGCTGGTAGTTGTTCGTCACCGCCACCGAATAGAACTCGCCGACGGAGTGATCGCCCTGCAGGATGCAGCTCGGATACTTCCACGTGATCGCCGACCCGGTCTCGACCTGCGTCCACGAGATCTTCGAGTACGCGCCCGCGCACTTTCCGCGCTTGGTGACGAAGTTGTAGATGCCGCCCTTGCCTTCCTTGTCGCCCGGGTACCAGTTCTGGACGGTCGAGTACTTGATCTCGGCGCGATCCAGCGCAACCAGCTCGACCACGGCGGCATGAAGCTGATTCTCGTCGCGCATCGGCGCCGTGCAGCCTTCGAGGTAGCTGACGGAGGCGCCCTCGTCCGCAATGATGAGCGTTCGCTCGAACTGGCCGGTGTTGGCGGTGTTGATGCGGAAGTACGTCGACAGCTCCATCGGGCACTTCACGCCCTTGGGCACGTAGCAGAAGCTGCCGTCGGTGAAGACGGCCGAGTTCAGCGCCGCATAGAAATTGTCGGTGACCGGAACGACGGACCCGAGGTACTTCTGCACCAGCTCGGGATGGTTCTGCACCGCCTCGCTGAAGCTGCCGAAGATCACACCGGCCTTGGCGAGCGTGTCCTTGAACGTGGTGGCGACCGAGACGCTGTCGAACACCGCATCGACGGCAACCCCGGCCAGCAGCTTTCGCTCTTCGAGGGGAATGCCGAGCTTCTCGAACGTATCGAGCAGCTCCGGGTCGACTTCGTCCAGGCTGGCCAGCTTGGGTTTCTGCTTGGGCGCGGCGTAGTAGCTGATCGCCTGGTAGTCGACAGGGGTGAAGCGGACGTGCGCCCACTTCGGCTCGCCGGCCGTCTGCGCCATCTTCATCCATGCGCGAAAGGCCTTCAGTCGCCACTCGAGCATGAACGGCGGCTCGTTCTTCTTGGCCGAGATGAAGCGAATGATCTCTTCGTTGATGCCCGGAGGAGCGACGTCGCTTTCGATGTCGGTGATGAAGCCCCACTTGTACTCGCCGCCCTGGACGAGATCGCGTGCGTCTGTTCCGGTGCTCATGACAGTCTCTCCCGCGCGGGGCCGGTGGAGGCGGCGGCCATCGGTACGCGCTGCGATCCGGTTTCGAGCTCCCGCGCCAGCCAGGCGACGGTGGAGCTCTCATCGCGGCGCAGGTCGGCAAGCGTGATTGCGCTCAATGCGCTCTGCAGGATTCCGTTGATGTTGCGCCAGAGGGCTCGGACGGAGCAGTTGGTGGTGTGGGCGCAGTCGGGCTGGGAGCCGGTGTGGCTCTCGCAGAATTTCTCTTCGTAAAGCGGTCCGCCCAGAACCGAGAGCGCTTCCCAGACGCTGATCTGATCGGCCGGGCGCGACAGGAGATATCCGCCCGCCGATCCTCGGGTACTGACGACGAGGCCACCGTTCTTGAGCACCCGCATGAGCTTGGCCGCGTACTCGAGGCTGATGCCTTCGGTGGCCGCGACCTCCTGGGTCCGAAGCGGCTCTTCGGAGGCGTGCTTCGCCACCCGTAGGAGGCAGCGGAGCCCGTATTCTTCCTGCGCCGTAATGTGCATGGGGCGACCGTAGGAATACCGTACTTCGAAGTCA
>DASPMH010000045.1:0-5508 GCA_035627175.1 Terriglobales bacterium
ACCTTGCCGTCGACCTCGGCGTAGACCTCCGACAGAACGATCTCGAGTGGCGCATCGGTTCCCGTCGAACGCAGCCACAGGTCGAGATACCCTTCGCCGGCGACGATCAACTCCTGCGCCAGCGGCGGCGTCTCCCAGGCGAGGCCGCGGCCGTCGGGGGTCACCTTCCAGTCGTTGACGATGCTGATGTCGGTGTGATCGCCGCGCAGGTAGTAGTCGATGCCGAGCACGCTCGAGTCGAACGCAAAGGTGTCGATGCCGGCGCTAGCCGGTGCGGCGTCGGCGAGTGTGCCGTCCTCCGCCAGGAAGAGCTCGCGCGCTTGCGCTTCCGGCGGCGGCCAGGCTGCAAACATCAGCTCGAAGCGCTGACGCTGCGCTAGCGGGTGATCGGGGAAGTCCGGGCTTGCGCCGACCTCGAACAATACCCGCACCGGCAACTCGGCCTCGTAAGCGGCCAGCGCCGCCTCGTAGTTGCGGCCATGGCTGGTGAAGCGATCGTTTTCGAAGCTCATGCCGGGTACGCCGAAGATGTCGCGCAGCACGTCGGGCGCGAACGCACGCACCAGGCCGTTCATGCGCGGCACGGTGCGATCGACGTAGAACGACAGGAACTCGTACCAACGATTCTGCGTATGCGGGCTGAGCGAATCCTGATGATGGCCGTTGTAGAGGTTGAAGCGCGTCTTGCCCGGCGGCACCGCGGTGAAGTCGTCGAGCATCAGCCCGAAGCGCGGGCCGGTCTGCTCGTCCTGCCACGCCCCGGCGAGGAAGACCGGCACCTCGATCTGGCGCACGAGCAGGGAAAGGTTGCGGGCGTCGGCGTCGGGAGGGCGGCGTTCGAGCGAGCGGGCGAAGTCCTCGTAAGGAATGTTTTGGGTGCGGATCTGTTGATTGGCGATGCAGGTGGCGTCGCCTTCCGCCACCCGATCGCGCACCCACTGTTGCCCGCCGAGCGACTCGCTCTCGCGCGACGAAATCCATTGGCGAGTGAAGCCGGCGTTATAAAGGCCCCCCGGCCATTGGTGGTACCAAGGATCTTCGAGCACCGAGAGCGGTGTGATGGCAGCCAAGCTCGGTGGATTGAGTGAGGCAACGTAGAGCTGGGAGATGCCGGAGTAGGAGACGCCGATCATGCCGACGTGGCCGTGCTTGACCCAAGGCTGGCGCGCGATGACCTCGATCGCATCGTAGCCGTCGGCCGACTGCGCCGGGCTGAAGGTATCGAACACCCCACCCGAGCAGCCGGTGCCGCGCATGTTGACCCCGACGTAGGCGAAGCCGAACGACAGTGCCAAGCGGCCCGCCGAGTCGGCGCCGCCGGGATCGCCGGGACGCGAGGGCGCGTAGCCGGAGTATTGCAGCACCGTCGGGTACGGTCCGGGCCCATACAAAACAGGGTCGGGCAGGCGAACATTGACGGAGAGACGAGTGCCGTCGCGCACCGTGATGTAGCCGTAGCCGTCCTCGTCGGTGAAGCCGCTCTGAACTCCGCCGAGGATGTTGGTCGCGACTGCCGGCAAGACTTGATCATAGAGCGCAGGATCGGGCGCGTCCTCGGCGGCGAGCACCGCGAACGGCTCGCTCGCTTCGAGCGGCCCATCGAACGGCTCACCGGGGATGCCTTCGCTGACGATGCGATAGAGGCCGGGCGGCACGGTGCTGCCGGCGGTAGTAGGCATCAGCCCCGTTTCGGGATCGTGGACCAGATACGCGTCGGGGAGGAACTGGAAGACCAGCTGGCCGCGTTCGTCGGTATAGAGCGTGACGATGCGTTCGAGCGAGTCGGCGTGCACCAAGGTCAGCGGCCGCCGCGGCGCGGCATCGGTCACGGTCAAGTGCTCGACGTTGCCGGTGACCGAGAAGAAGGCGGGCACAGCGTTGCTGAGGTCGACGGTATTGCCGCCGTCACTGCCACCGTCGCCGGAGCCACATGCGGACAAAAGGGCGGCGAGCAGCGCGCCAACGATGGCAAACCTTAGATGCATCCATACCTCCTGGGCGGCGAGGGCCGTGGCGCGATTAGCCACACAGACCACGCACTGCGCAACCGCGTCGCCGGTGGATTCATTCCAGCAGGGTCGGGACGCAGAGCAATTCTGCTCGCTTGGCGGTGATTCCCTCGGGCCCGAGCGCGTTCTCCTTCGCGACATCCCGAGGCGCGAATTTTGGCGGTCGCGCGGTCCAACTTGACGGTCTTGATGCGCTGGCCAATCCTCCCCCCGTGAACAGAATTTCCTCACGGGAAGAGGGCAGCAGTTTCAGTGCGGCGTTCCTCGGCGGTCGAGGCGCGCATGCGTCGATGCGTCGACATGGTAGAGCGGCAAATCAAGTTACGGTCCTCGCCAAACGCGCGCAGTGTTTCGGGCGAGTCGGTTGAGACGCCGGCGACGGTGATCTCCATTGGCTCGCCTGGAATCCCCTGCGCCTGCGGCGCTGAGGCTTTCGCCGGCGAAAGCCTCAGCCCTTTGGGAAAGAGGGCGATGCCATTCACAGCGGGAGCAGCGCGGGGTATGCCTCTACAATGATCTTGGACCATGTTGGGTTTGGGGTTGTGGATCACGAGCGATCGAAGGCTTTTTACCGGCGGCGCTGGCGCCGCTGGGGATCGAGTTGGTTCGAGGGATATGACAGCGGAGGCCAGGACATGTGGAAAAAAGCGGTAGTCGTTGCGGCATTGTTGGCGCCGGGGCTGGCGTGGGCGGATGCCGATTGCGTCTCTCACCCCAAGGCGGAGTGGAAGAGCGAAGCGGAGGCGCGGGCTCATTTCGAGGGACAGGGCTACAAGATCAACAAGCTCAAGGTGTCGGGCAATTGCTACGAGATCTACGGCTTCACCAAGGGCGGCAAAAAGGCCGAGATCTATTTCGACACCAAGACGCTGGCGGTGGTAAAGTCGGAGATCGAAGATTGAGCCGGTGAGTCGTCGCTCGGCGCCGATGGTCTGGTCGGTGCCGATCCGCCTGCTCCACTGGAGCTTGGCGGCGATCGTCTTCTACAATCTGTTCTTCAACGCCTCGGGCGAGAAGCCCCATCGCACCGCCGGTTATGCCGCTGCCGGACTGGTGGGATTACGCGCGCTCTATGCGCTGCTCGCTGCCGGCGGCCGCTGGCCGCTGCCGCGCTGGTCCGACCTGCGCGCCCATGTCGGCGCGATGGTGCGGGGCGAGCCGATTCGTCACGCCCGCCACAATCCGCTCGGCGCAGCGATGGCGCTGACGATGTGGGCACTGGTGCTCGGGTTAGCGCTGAGCGGGTGGGTCAGTCGCTGGGATCGTTTCTGGGGAGAAGACTGGCCGATCGAGATCCACAGCTATCTCTCGCTGGCGCTGCAGATCTGCGTCGCGCTGCACGTGCTCGGCGTCGCCGCCAGCAGCCTGCTCGAACGCCAAAATCTAGTCTTGGCTATGATCACCGGCCGCAAACAACTCGACCAGTAAAGCCTGTAGCTGCGCTCGGCAGAGCGCGGCTACGGACCTGGAAGACAGCCATCCGGACAAGCTCAGTAGAGCCCCCCTCACGCAGCGGGAGGCGATCGGCGTTATCGACCCTTCCGTCTCTTCTTGGCAATGGCGCCGGGGCCAACTTCGACGGGCGCCATTCCGGTCCAGCGCTGGAAGGCACGGCGAAAGGCGCGGGCATCCGAGAAGCCGAGCTGTTGCGCCACCTCTGCGATCCGCACCTGATCCCTTCCCAGCAGCTCCAGCGCCAGCGCCCGCCGCGCGCCGTCGCGCACCTCTTCGAAACGGACGCCTTCCTCGGTCAGTCGGCGCTGCAAGGTGCGAGGGCTGACCCCGAGGTTCTTGGCGACCATTGCGATCGAGCTCTCGCCGTCGCGCATCATCCGCTCGACCAGAGCTTTGACACGCGCGCTCCAGTTCGGTGCGGTGTACTGCTGGCGGAATGCCGCGGCGCGCTCGCGCAGCATCCGAACGGTCTCCGGATGTGAGTAGGGCGACGGCTGCAGCATCCACTTGCTTTCCACCAGCATCTCGTCGCGCGCCTGGTCCCAGTACACCGGACAGCCAAAGGCGGCGGTGTACTCACGTGTCAGCGGCGGCACGGTTCGGCGCAGATGGATCGCCGCGGGAGCGAAGCGTTCGCCGAGGATGTGGCGCCCGGCGCGAACGAACAGCACGAAGAGAAACTCGGCATGGTGTTTCGAAGGCGCCGGTTCGATCGCGGGATGGAGACAGATCGCATCGCGGTCGCCGCGCTGTTCGAGCGAGAGGATGTGCGCATCGATGCACAGCTCCTGAAACTCGGCGAAGAAGGCAAAGGTCTCGCGCAGGTTGGCGGCGCAGAGCATCGAATAGGCGATAAAGCCGGGCTCGGCCAGGGAGGCCCGCAGGCCGGCATGCAGGCCGAGCGCTGGGTCCTGGGTGTGCTTCTCCGCCGCCTTCCAACCGGACGCCAGCACGAACCACGGCTGGCGCGCCCAACCGGGTTCACGGTTGATCGGGTAACCGTTGGCGCGAAAGTGGGCGATCGCCGGAAAGCCGACCGCCTCGAGCGCATCGACTTCGAAGTTGACCCATCGCGCCAGCAGGCTCGTCGACATCGTCCGCCGTCAATAGAGCGATCGCTAGCCGTTCTCAATCGGCGGCGTGCAGCCAGCTGCTTGCTCTGTCGCCCGGAACCGGCGCGCAGAAAATGCGCGCGAGGGAGGCGACCGGCGTAGCAGGCCCGAGCCGCCGGCGACGAGCCGGTTGAGATCATCGCTGCGATGGTTCACAGTTCCGCGCTAGAGAACCATTCGTGACCAAGGCATTGATCACCGGCATCACCGGTCAGGATGGGTCGTATCTTGCCGAGTTGCTCCTCGCCAAGGGCTACGAGGTCTACGGCCTGATCCGCGGTACCAGCTCGTTCAACACCGGCCGCGTCGACCATATTTGCCGCGATCCTTACGATCCCGACCTGCGCCTACGCCTGCACTACGGCGATTTGAGCGACGCTAGCTCGCTGAACTACGTCATCCGCACGGTTCAACCCGACGAGATCTATCACCTCGGCGCCCAGAGCCACGTCCGGGTGAGCTTCGACATCCCCGACTATACCGGCGAGATCACCGGGCTCGGCACGGTGCGGCTACTCGAAGCGATTCGCGCTACCGGCGCCAAGACGCGCTTTTATCAAGCCTCCAGCAGCGAGGTCTTCGGCAACGCGCCGGCGCCACAGAACGAGAGCTCACCGTTTTCGCCGCGCAGCCCCTACGCCGCCGCCAAGGCGTACGCCCATTGGATGGCGATCAACTACCGCGACGGTTACGGGATGTTCGTTTGCAACGGCATCCTGTTCAATCACGAATCGCCCCGCCGCGGCGAAACCTTCGTCAGCCGCAAGATCACCAAGGCGGTAGCGCGCATCAAGGCCGGGCGAGCCCAAAAGCTCTACCTCGGCAACCTCGAGGCTCGTCGCGATTGGGGCTTTGCCGGCGATTACGTCGAAGCGATGTGGAGGATGTTGCAGCAGCAAGAGCCGGACGACTACGTCATCGCCACCGGCGAG
>DASPMH010000046.1:0-2215 GCA_035627175.1 Terriglobales bacterium
GCGATCCCGGGCGATATTACGCGCGCCGTTCGATTTACAGGGCGCTCGGTTGGTCCGCCGCGATCCGCTCGGCTTGATTCCGCTCGCTGCGTCGTCGTTCGAAGACGCAGCCGGCGCAAGCAGCTTCGCCAGCACTGGCCACATCGCCAGCGCCGACGGCAAGGCGTTGCTGGTATTGGCGCGCCCGCAGGCGAGCGCCTTCGACATCCAGTTCACCAAGCAGCTGCTCGCCGATGTCCGGCGCTCCGTCGCCATCGTCGAAGAGCGGTTGCAGGAGCACGGTGTTCGCGTCGGCTACACCGGCAGCTACGCCTTCGCGCTCGAGGACGAAGCGACCATCCGCGCCGACATCCGGCGCTACGTGGTGCTGGCGCTGGCGGTGGTGCTCGTCATCTTCTACGCCGGTTACCGCAACCTGCGCATCTTGCCGTTCGTCACCTGGCCACTGATGCTGAGCACGCTGACCAGCTTCTCCGCGTCGCTGGTGTTCTTCGATTCGCTCAATGCCGTGTCGACCAGCTTTGCCGCGATTCTCTATGGCCTGTCGATCGATTCTGCGGTGCACTACTACACTCGGCTGTTGCAGGAGCGGCGCGAGCTGCCGCTGCAACAGGCGGTAGCGCGCACCTTGTCGCGCATGGGCGGGGCGAACCTGGTGGCCTCGGCGACGACGGCGGCGGTGTTCGCCATCATCGGCGCATCGAGCCTGCGCGGCATTGCCCAGCTCGGCGACCTGACCGCCTTCGGCATGGCGGTCAACATCATGCAGTTCTTCGTGCTCTATCCCGCCTTGAGCTTCGCCATGCCGGGCACGGCGACCTTGCCTTATGCCGGCGAGACGCCGCGGCTGGGTGCGATTGCCGAGTGGTGCAGCCGGCACGCCCGCACCGTGCTCTTCGCCGGCGCCGTGATTGCGGTGGTCGCTGCGGTCGGAGCGAGCCGGGTCGGCTTCGACAGCAACTTGCTCAGCTTGCGGCCGAGCGGCTCGCCGGCGGCGGAGATCCACGATCGGATCACGGCCAAGTTCGGCGCCAGCGCCGGTGCGGGGGCGGTGTTGGTGCGTGCCGCCGACATCGAGAAGGCGCTGCAGCGCGCCGAGAATGTCGAGCGCCAGCTGCGGCGCTACCTCGCGGAAGGGAAGCTAGAGTCGGTGCGAGCGGTCAGCGCGATGCTGCCGTCGCAGCGGACGCAGCGGCAGCGGCTCGCCCGCTTCGAGGAGCTGCGGCCGTCGCAGCGCATCGGCGACATCCGTGCGGCGATGACCGCGGCGGGCTTCGTTCCTGATCAGTTCGAGGAGCTGTTCACCCGGCTGGCCGCTTCGCCGCGACCGCTGGTGCAGTACGGCGATCCGGCGCTGGCGCCGTTCTCAGCCCCGATCGCGCGGATGGTGCGACCGGGTACGGACGGGTTCACGGTCGGCGTCTTTCTCGAGCCCGCGGCGGGAGTGCGGCTGTCGGAGATCGAGCGCGACCTGCGCCGGGATGTGACAGAGATCGAGATGGTGGTCACCGGACGGGGCTTGCTCGAGGAGGAGCTCGAGCGGCTGTTGCGCCGCGAGGTGCTGTGGTTCTTCTTCGGCTCGTTCGTGCTCAACCTGGCGATAATCTTCGCCCAACTGCGCCGGCTGGGCTTGTCGCTGGCGCTGCTGGGAGTGCCGACGCTGGTGGTGGTGATCTGCATTGCTCTGATGCGGTGGATCGGCGGCGGCATCGGCCCGGCGAATCTGATCGTCGTGCCGCTGCTGATCGGCATCGGCGTCGACTACAGCGTCTACTTCGCCGAGCGCTATTTCGAGACCAGCTCGCCCGGTGAAGCAGCACGTTTGGGCGGGCGGGCCTTGTCGATCAGCGCGCTGACGACGATGGCCGGCTTCGGCTTCCTCGGCCTATCGAACTACCCAGCCCTAGCCGATCTCGGCACGCTCAGCGCTTTCGGCCTACTGCTGTGCCTGATCGGCTCAGTAACCCTAGCCCCAGCCCTCCTATCCCTGACCCGCCGCCTGTAGCTGCGCTCGGTAGAGACTGTCGATTTTCTCGGCTCAGGCGGCTGTTAGACCTTGAAGCGGGCTGAGTGAGTACCTATCACCCTCCACCGTGGAGGAGCGGTGGATGGGGCGGATTCAACGACCGACGCACCGAGTTGTGACCGAGGCGCAACGGCAGTTCGGGTTCGTTAGAGAAGCGAGCGAACCGCAGGACACACCAGAAAGCGCGAG
>DASPMH010000047.1:0-3677 GCA_035627175.1 Terriglobales bacterium
GCCGCATCGCCCTCGAGGTCGAGCCCTACACCTGTACCAGCTTGGCCAGGGTCGCCGCCTTGATCCGCGCGGTCCGCTATTTGGTCCGCTATCGGATCCCTGGGGCGCTCGTCGAATGCGGTGTTTGGCGGGGGGGGAGCATGATGGCGGTGGCGCTTACCCTGATCGACGAGAACGCCACCGATCGCGACCTCTATCTCTTCGATACTTTCGAAGGGATGACCCCCGCCACCGAAAAAGATCTTCGCGCCGATGGTGTTCCGGCCCAGAGGCTGTTGGCGACCACGCCTAAGCTTGAAAACGAATTCAACGTCTGGTGCTTCGCGAGCGAAGCCGAGGTCAGACAGAACCTGGCACGCACCGGGTATCCGCCCGAGCGCATCCACTTGGTGAAGGGACGCGTCGAGGAGACCTTGCCTTACCGGCCTGGGCTCGAAATTGCGCTGCTTCGGTTGGATACCGATTGGTACGACTCCACCATGCACGAACTGACGCACCTCTATCCCCGCTTATCGACCGGTGGCGTGTTGATCGTCGACGACTACGGCGACTGGCAAGGAGCTCGGGACGCAACCGATGAGTATCTGCGCAACCATCCCGAGTTTCCGATCCTGCTCTTTCCGATCGATCGAACGGGGCGAATCGCAATCAAAGTCCAGGCGGATTTCGCCAAGACGCGGAGCGGCGGAATCGTCTAGCTCGTAATCGTCGGTCCCCCGTGTTCCTCCGTGCCGTAGTCACCCAGCGATATGGGCGCTGAAACTGGAGCGATCTGGCGGGTAGCTCAGGGTGGGGGATTGCCGCACGAGCTCGGCGGTTTCCTTCACCGGAGGCAGCGCGATCGCCTTCTCGATGCAATCGCCGCAATGGTACCGCACGGCGTCGCAACGGCGCTTCGGCCACGAGTCGCCGATCACCAAGGCGTGCAGCTCGGCTTTGGTGTGGTGAGGGCCGCGGCGGCAGCGTCGAGCACGGCTTGGGACACGCCCCTAGAAACTTGGGGCGTACGGTTTGTCGACACAATCATCCACAGAAGCGCGAGCGCCATCGGCAGGCATGCCAGCGCTGGCGGCAGCGGGAAGCGGCGGCTGAGCGGCGGCACCGGTTACGACAGCGGATTCGAGTCGATGGGGACGAGAAGACGCATTGCCGTGCCAGGCGCAAAAATCGCGCACGGGGGAGGGGACCGCACGCTGCGCTCCCCCGTGTCCTTGGGTGGAGCGACTCAAGCGCCGTGGCAGCTGCTGTTCACCAAGCCGTCGTCGAAGGTGTCGCACGACTCATACAGGTTGATTCCGTCTACATCGTTGAGCGTCGCGCACACATGGCAACGCGTCCGCTGGTCAATGCAGGTCGCCAAGGCGTCGCCGCTCAAGCTCTGACACTCGTCGCTGTTGGGCAACGGGTTGGTGACCAACGGGCTGCAGCCTTTGGCGATCGCCGCCTTCGTTTTTTCGACCAGCTTCGCGTGCTTTGCCTTGGGATCGAATTTGATCGGATCGACCAGGCATGCGATCAAGCCGGCCCCATCGACGATCTGATTGCCGCCCTCCGCTTTCAGTCCGCTCTTTTTGCACTTATTGAAGCCCTTCCAATAGAAGCTGGAGAGCTTGGCAACCGTTTTCGCGACCGTGCTCTGACACTTGCAGGCATGCTCCTCGGGCGGGTCGGAGCACTTCAGCAGCTCGGTTTCGAGTGAGCCCACCAGGTCGATCAGCAGCAACGTAGCGGCCCCTCTTACCTGATAGGCGACGTAAGATGCGTCCCATGGGCCGATGGTCGGCTGGGTCGCGCACTTGGCGGGCCCTCCTTCCAAAACCTTATCCAGCGCCTTGAAAACCCCGGTTGCGTCATCAAGGCAGAGCTCCGCATTCGTCTCGATCTTATCCCTGGCGTAGGCGTCGATACATTTCGCGCTCGCCTTGAGTTGTTGGGACACAACTTTGGCCATGCCGCCGTTCAAGAAGTTGATGCAGGACTGCTGGTCCTTGCTCTGGCTGTCCGCCCATGCCGGCGAGATCGCCAACATCATACCGATCATTGTGTATTTCCACGCGGTCATGCTGCCCTCCTTCAATTGGGTAGGCGGTTGGATAGCGCGGGGTGCAGCCGTGGATCTCAAAAGAAACGAATAATTTTCTTAAAAATTTGCAGATGGCGGCCGCGGCGTTCTTGCCGCACGCGTCGATCACGCCGCCCCGTCATCGCGCCGTGGAAGATGTTGCCGCCAGCCAGGACGAATCGAAGCGACATATTTCCCATGAATCAGGCTACACCAAGCCAAGCTCATTCTTCCTACCCCGCGAGTACTCTGCGTTCCCGGGGTCCCTGCTGCCGTTCAGGTGATCCGAGCGAAAGCGCCGTCGTGTGCGACCAGCGCTTGATCCGGCTTTATTTCGCCCATGTCCCGCGGCGGGTTCGCCCCTGTCTGGCGCGTAGCTGCGCTCTGTCTGCTCGTCAGTTGCAGACACCCCTTCGTCTGGAACCGGGGAACGGCCCGGTCCCGCCGCTGCGCTGACGCCCGGGTCGCGCGACCGCGGCATGCCAGCCAAGGTCCCGGTTGCCTGGCTTTTTCCGCTGGCGTATGCGACTGCGCCGGCAATACACTGCCGTGCATCAGGGAGGGTCGACATGTTCCAGCACTTGGCTGCTTTGTTTGTGGGAATCGTTTTGCTCGCTCCGAGTCTCGCTTCGGCATCGTTTCATGACATCGCCATCCGCGAGATCTTCACCGGCAGCACCGCCGATCCCGATGCCGAGTACGTCATGTTGCAGATGTACAGCGCCGGCCAAGATCATGTGGAGGGGCACTTCCTTACCGTCTACGACGCCTCCGGAGCGCCGGTGCAGACCGTCACCTTTGCCGACGACGTCGCCAACGGCAGCAACCAGGCGACGATCCTGATCGCAACGGCAGAGGCCGAGACCGCTTTCGCGGTCACTGCCGACTTGCTGATGGCCCCTGGGATGGATCCGAGCGGCGGCAAGGTGTGTTGGGAGAATCTCGATTGCGTCTCGTGGGGCAGCTTCAGCGGCAGCGCCACCTCGCCGTCGCCGTCGGGTACGCCGTTCGGATCTGGCGGCGGCATCCTGGTCGGGCACGCGATCCGCCGCGACATCAGCCACGGCAACAGCTCCACCTTGCAGGCGGGTGACGACAGCAACGACAGCTTCGAGGATTTCGACTGCGTCGCGACCGCGATGCCGATCAACAACGCCGGCGCCAGCGGCTCGTACACCGATCCGACGCCCTGTCCCGAATGCGGCAACAACCTCACCGAGATCGGCGAGGTCTGCGACGGCGGTGACGACGCGGCTTGCCCCGGCGGTTGCACCGAAGCGTGCCTGTGTCCGGTACACGACGCCGTGGTCTTGCCGCTCAAGCCGCTCAAGCTGAAGGTGCCGGTAGATCTGGCGATGGCGGTTACCAAGAAGGTGAAGATCAAGGTCGTCAATGCAGACCTGCACAACGGCAATGACGACATCCAGTTGGTTGCCAGCACCGGGGATTGCCCCGCCGGCGTCAGCGTCACTACTCCGGATTTCGATCCGCCGTCGCTCGACGATACCGTCAAGCTCGGCAGCGAGGATTCGGCAACTGCGGTGGCGACGGTGACCGTGACCGCAGCGGCGTTCACTACCGTCAACGCCAAGGCGTTCGGCCGCTGCACCCTGAC
>DASPMH010000048.1:0-2535 GCA_035627175.1 Terriglobales bacterium
GCGAGCGCCAGGCGACCGGGGCGACGATCGCGGACCAGAGCAGCGGCACAGCCAACAACAGCGCGATCCGCCGCGGCTGAGCGACGAGGGTACGGCGCCAGGCTGGGATCTCGCCGGCGACCAAGATCAGCGCCGGCAAGCCCAGGGCGAAGAAGTACAAGATCTCGAGCCAGCGCGGGAAAGATCCGGCGAACCATCCGCTGATCGCCTGCAGGACCGCCAGGGTGAGAGCAATGCGGGTCCGTCGTGACGAAGGCTGCGCCGAAACCGCAGCATCGTGCCGCAGCAAGGACGGCAGCGGTGCGGCCTCGCGCCAGCGAGCCCCGACAATCAGCAGCGCACCGGCAAACAGCGCCAGCAAGCGCCAGAGGACCCAAGCAGAGAACCCCCCGGGGAAAACCCGTTGCCACAAGCCGGCATCGAGCGACGGCAAGGTCCACGAGGCCGGCGGAGGGACGAATAACGGTGCCGCGTACACAGCCAGCAGCATCAACCCGATGCCGGTGCCAATCGACGCTCGCTGGGTCATGCTCGTGGTTCGCTGTTGCCGTCACCTCCGGCGACGTAGAGCCCGGCAGCGACGACCACCATCGACAAGCTGGCGACGCGGGCGATCATCGTAACCAGCAGTCCCTGTCCTGACGCGACCCGGCCGCCGGTGACGTGGGAGTAGAGAAAGCTCATCGCGGCATCGAGGGCTCCGAGCGTTCCTCCCGGCAGGGGAATCACCGCGCTCAGCATGGCGACGGGGATGATCCGCCACTGCTCGGTAAACGTCGGCGACGGGGCCGGCAGCGAGGCTGCGACCAGAAAGTGGCCGATGACGTGCAGAAACACCACCAGCATGCTGGTCGAAACCACTGGGACCAGTGCGACCAGGGGACGGTCGCGAAGCTTGACCAATGCGGTGATCCCTGCCGCCGCAGCCCGACCGGCACGCCCTAGCGGAGTAAGCGCAGTGGCGACTCGCCGGCTCAGGCTAGGCACCAGCCACAGTGACGCCAGCAGCGCATTGCCAGCGAAAGCAGCCGCTACCAACGCAACATCGAGCGTCGAGAAGGCGCGGCGTTGCCACGAGTCCTGCAAGGCAATCAGGCCGGCTACGGTGATCAACGAATGCAAGCCGATGATCCGATCGATGGCGACGGACGCCAGAATCGATCCGCTGCGGTTCGCTTCTCGCCGAGCCAACATCATCGCTTTGAAGACGTCGCCGCCGACGGTACCGATCGCGGCGAAGTCGAGACTGTACGCGTATGCGGAATAGCGAAAGACCGGCGCCAGGCGAGTCGGCACACGCAGCAGCGTCAGCACCGCGTGCCAGCGCAGAATGCCGGCGACCAACGCTCCGAACAGACAGCTCCAGCCGAGCACTAGCACCGGCCACTGCGGCGACGCGTCGCGGATTCGGGTGAAGGTTTGCGGATCGTTGCGTTGGAGAGCGGCAGCGAGGACCGCGAGCAGGACGAGGGAAATAGTCAGCTTGAGCAGAATGGCGAATGGGCGCAATGTCGATCCAAGCCGGCGCGGTCCGTCGAGCCCATCCCACGTTGCGTAGAGGCCGTCAAGCAACCGGCCCATTCCCTTGCGCTCGCCGCGGATCCCGTAAACGTCGTGTTGCAATACGGCAAAGCCCTGCGGTAGTACCGCTACGCTGCGATCGGATGCTCTCAGCCGCGCAGGGGCACCTCAAAATGAACTTCAAGGACCTTTTCGAGCCTTCGCTTGGCGCCTACCTGACGTACTGCCTCAACTTCTCCTTGCGGTACTTCCTGGTCGCCGGCGGGGTGTTCTGGCTGCTGCGGCGCAAATGGATCGTCTACCGCATCCAAGAAGCCTTTCCCTCGACCCGCGACGTCGCTTACGAGATTCGCTGGTCGCTGCTCAATGCCTCGTGCACCGGCATGTCGACGATTCTACTGTACGGTTTGATTCGCGACGGGCGTACGCGAATGTACTTCGAGATCGCCGAGTACGGCTGGCTGTATCTGGTTGTTTCGGGCGTGCTGATCGTCGTCGGATACGACGCCTGGTTCTACTGGTATCATCGCCTGCTGCATCGCCCGTGGTTCTTCGAGCGGGTGCATGCCATCCACCATCGCACCTCGAATCCGAGTGCCTTTGCCGCCTACGCCTTGCATCCGTTCGAGACCTTTCTCGGCAACTCGTTCTTTGTGTTGTTCCCGCTGGTCGTACCGGTGCACCCTCTCGCCTTCGGCGCGACCGGCTTCGCCATCTCGATTTACGCTTTCGTGCTCCATTCCGGCTTCGAGTTCTTCCCCCGCTCGTTCAGCCGGCACTTCTTGCTGCGCTGGATCAGCACCTCGACGCATCACAACATGCATCACCGCGACTCCGAGGGGAATTTCGGCGCGCTGCTGATGGTCTGGGACAAACTGATGGACACCCACGACCCCGCCTATCTCGAAGTCTTCGATACGGTGAAGGCCCGCGGTGACCGCGCCGCCGCCACCGCGGCCGTCGCGGTTCATTCCTAGTCCTCTGGGCGGCGCCGCTCCCTTCTCTTTCATGCAG
>DASPMH010000049.1:0-7608 GCA_035627175.1 Terriglobales bacterium
ATCTCGGTGCTGTCGTCGCTGTCGGCCGCGGGCGCGACCTCGAGGTTTGCTTCGATGGCCCGCTGAATCGCTTCTTCATCGGTTACCGGTCCCAACTCCTTCAATGAGGGCAGCTCGGCGAGGTCCTTCAATCCGAAGGCCTCGAGGAACTCAGGAGTCGTAGCATATAACAGCGGCCGACCCACCGCCTCCTTGCGGCCGGCAATTTTGATCAGCCGGCGGCCGAGCAGGTTGGTGACCGCGCTGTCGGCGTCGACGCCGCGGATCGCTTCGATTTCGGCGCGGGTGACCGGCTGGCGGTAGGCGATGATCGCCAGCGTCTCCATCTGGGCGCGGCCGAGACGCGTCGGCCGCTCGCGAAAGACCGAGCGCACCCATTCGGCGTTCTCGCGGGCGGTGCGCAACTGGTAGCCGCCGGCGACCTGGACCATCTGAATGCCGCGCTGCCCCGGCGCATACTCGCGCTCGAGCTGTGCCAGCGCCGCGGCGATCTCCTTGTTCGACGGACCGCGCCGCGGCCCACCGAGGATATCGCTGATGCGCTTGATCGTCAGCGGCGCGCCGGCCGCAAACAGCACGCTCTCGATGATCCGGGCCAGCTTGGTGCCGTCTTCTTCGGCGACCGTCGGCTCGCCCGGCTGTTCTCCGGCTACGCCGTCGGATTCGGCCGCAGGCGCGGCCAAGATCTCCACCGGGGTTTCGACAACGGGTTCTTCGATCGCCATTTCTTCAGCCTGCAGCTCCATGTTCCTCCTCCTCTTCCTCTTCCACGTCCGGTCGGGCTGTATGGTCGTACTCGTCCATCGACTCGAACGACACCTTGTCGACGTCATCGGCGATCAGCTCGATGACGATCTCGCCGAGATACTGTTCCTGCAACGCCACCACGGCGTGCATCTTGATCAGCTCGAGCAGCGCGAGAAAGGTGACGATCACCTCGATCCGCGTCGTCGCATCATCGAAGAGACGCGCGAAGGTGGCGCGGCGAGTCGTCCGCAGCGCTTCGAGCACCACCCGCGAGCGATCGCGCAACGAGACCTTCTCCAGCACCACCTCGTGGACTGGATCGGGGGCGGCGCGTTGGATGACGCCGCGCATCGCTTCGAGCAGATCCCACAAGCTGGCGCGCACCCGCGGCGGCTCGTCGGGTGGCTGCGCCTCAGGCGATTCGGGGTCGAGCTCGTTGAGCGGATCGCGGGCGAAGATGTCGCGGTTGAGCAGCGGCCGCTCCGACAGCGCCAGCGCCGCTTCGCGATAACGCTGGTAGTCGATCAGCTGCTGCACCAGTTGGCCGCGCGGATCGGCCTCCTCCGGCTCTTCTTCTTCGAGCGAAGGTAGCAGCGTACGCGACTTGATCAGTAGCAGCGTCGCCGCCATCACCAGGTACTCGCCGGCGACGTCGAGACTGAGCTTGTGCATCATCTCGACGTAGCTGAGGTACTGCTCGGTGATGTGCGCCGTCGGCACGTCGCTGATGGCAACCTCGTTCTTCTTGACCAGGTGCAGCAACAGGTCGAGCGGACCCTCGAACAGCTCGGTTTGAATGCGGTACAGCATCGCTCAGGCGAGCCCCAAGGCGTCGCGTACCTCCGCTAGCGTCGAGCCGGCGACTTCCTGCGCGCGGCGGTTGCCGCTGGCGAGCACGTCGCCGACGCGGTCCGGCTGCTGAGTCAGCTCGGCACGCCGGGCGTGCATCGGCTCGAGCTCCGCCAGCACATGCTTGATCATCACCCGCTTGCAGTCGACGCAGCCGATGCCGGCGGTGCGGCAGCCTTGGCTGACGTAGTCGATCTCTTCGGCGGTGCAGTAGATGCGGTGCCACTGAAAGGCGGGACAGAGCTCGGGATTGCCGGGATCGACGCGGCGCACCCGCGCCGGATCCGTCGCCATGCGGGTCAGCTTCTGCTCGACGTCCTGCGCCGCATCGGAGAGGTACACCGAGTTGT
The DNA here is from genome assembly GCA_035627175.1 of Terriglobales bacterium. Taxonomy (GTDB): domain Bacteria; phylum Desulfobacterota; class Binatia; order HRBIN30; family HRBIN30; genus DASPMH01. Next base: position 1,947 of record DASPMH010000049.1, read on the forward strand.
TGTAGCTCTTGCTCATCTTGCGGCCGTCGGTGCCGGGGATCTTCGGCACCTCGGTCAGCAGCGTCGCCGGCTCGGGGAAGACTTCGCGGAACAGGTGATTGAAACGACGGGCGATCTCGCGGGTGATCTCGATGTGCGGCGCCTGATCGATGCCGACCGGCACCGCGGTCGCCTTGTAGGCGAGAATGTCGGCGGCCTGCAGCACCGGGTAACCGAGATAGCCGTAGTTGATCTTGGTCATCTCGGACTCGTCGTCGCCCTCGATCAGCCCCATGTCGCGCGCCTGCTCCTTGACCGTCGGATTGCGCAGCAGCCACGGGGTCGGGACGATCATCGACAACAGCAGATGCAGCTCGGCGTGCTCTTTGATGCTCGACTGCCGGAAGATGACGACCCGTTCGGGATCGAGGCCCGCCGCGAGCCAGTCGATCACCATGTCATGGACGCGCTGCGCCAGGCTCTCGCTTTCGGCGCTGGTGGTCAGGGTGTGCCAGTCGGCGATGAAGAAGAAACAGCGGTTGTCGTGCTGGAGCGCGACCCAGTTGCGCAGAGCACCGAGCAGATTGCCCATGTGCAAGCGCCCGGTCGGCCGCATGCCGCTGACGATCACGCGCTGTGCAGGGGCGGTCTGGGATCGTCCCTCAGCCATCACAACCTCACCTCGAACATCCCACCAGGCGCGGACCTTAGCATCTGTCATTCCCCAGGGGAACAATGTTTTCGCCCCCTTTGCCAAGGGCTGATGCCTTCCGCCGGCGGACAGGCACCAGCGCCGCAGGCGCGGGGGATTTCCGGTTGCCTCCGCCTGGGCGGACGTTGCAAACAGGCGCCATGCAAACCGGGTTGGATCGGTTGATCGCGGAGCCGGAGCTGCGGCGGGGCTTGGCTGGAGAGCGCGTCGCGCTGCTGGCCCACCCCGCTTCGGTGACCGCCGATCTGCGCCACTCGCTCGATGCCTTGGCGGCACTGCCCGACCTGCGGCTGACCGCGGCGTTCGGGCCGCAGCATGGGCTGCGCGGCGACAAGCAGGACAACATGATCGAGTCGCCCGACTTCGTCGATCCGATCCATCGCATCCCGATCTACAGCTTGTACGGCGAGGTGCGCCGCCCGACTGCGGCGATGATGGACAGCTTCGATGTGCTGCTGGTCGATCTCCAGGACGTCGGCTGCCGCATCTACACCTTCGTCACCACCCTGCGTTACGTCCTCGAAGCCGCCGCCGAGCACGGCAAGGCGGTGTGGATTCTCGATCGTCCCAACCCCGCCGGACGGATCGTCGAAGGTCTGCGCCTGCGACCGGGCTGGGAGAGCTTCGTCGGCGCCGGCCCGCTGCCGATGCGGCACGGTCTCACTCTCGGCGAGCTGGCGCGCTGGTTCGTCGCCAATCTGTCGCTGTCGGTGCACTACCGCGTCATCGCCATGCTCGGTTGGGAGCCCGAGCTCGGCCCCGGGTACGGCTGGCCGGCCGGCGAGCGCTGCTGGGTCAATCCCAGCCCGAACGCGGCCAATCTCTCGATGGCGCGCTGCTATGCCGGCACGGTGATGCTCGAGGGGACGACGCTCTCAGAGGGACGCGGCACGACCCGTCCGCTCGAGCTTTTCGGCGCTCCCGATCTCGACCCGGCGGCGCTGCTCGATCGTCTCCATCAGCTGGCAGCAGACTGGTTGCCCGGCTGCCGGCTGCGTCCCTGCTGGTTCGAGCCGACCTTCCACAAGCACAGTGGCGAGCTCTGCGCCGGGATTCAGATCCACGTCGACGATGGCGCCTACGACCACCACGGCTTCCGCCCGTGGCGGGTGATGGCGCTGGCGTTCAAAGCGTTGCGCCAGCTGCGGCCGGAGTACGACCTGTGGCGCAGCTTCGCTTACGAGTACGAGCGCGAGCGGCTGGCGATCGACGTGATCAATGGCAGCGATCTGCTGCGCCGCTGGGTCGACGATCCGCGGGCTAGGCCGTCAGATCTCGATCAACTCGCCGTTGCCGACGAGCAGGCCTGGCGCGCCGAGCGCGAGGCGGTGTTACTCTACCGCTAGGCCGCGGTAGAGGCGGGCTGGCGGGTGGTGCGCAGGATATCGACCCACAGCCAGCACTCGTTGCCGTCGCGCAGGCGGCGGACCTGGTAGCTCGCACCTTCGCGGCCGCGCGGCCGCCAGGCGAGCACTTCGACCTCGTCGCCATCGACGAAATCGGTCTCGATCGACTTGCCGTGGGGATCGGTCGCCGGTACCGGCTTGGTCGCCACGCTCGGATCGGAGCTGTGCCAGTTGACGAAGGCACGCGAGCCGACGCAGTAGACCGGCGCCGGCGTAGCGCGCCGACTGGGCGCGCGCATGCTTTGGGTGTTGCGGAAGGTCATGGTGTTGCTCCTGAGAACTCAGGCAGGAAGTGCGGACGGGCGGCGCCGCGCCCGTCCCGAGCGGAACGAGCGCGGCGCGAACGCCAGGTCGGTCGATTAGTAGCGACGGCGTCCGCCGCCGCCACCACCGCCGCCGCCGCCGCGGCTGTTGTCGCGGTCCTTGGCCTCATTGACCTTGAGGGCGCGACCCTTGAAGTCGTAGCCGTCGAACTGCTGAATGGCGCGCTGCGCCTCATCGTTCGAGCCCATCTCGACGAAGCCGAAGCCGCGCGATTGGCCGCTGTCGCGGTCGCTGATGACCGAGGCGGACTGGCAGGTGCCGGCTTGCGCGAACAGCTCCTCCAGATCCCGATTGGTGACTGCGAAGGCGAGATTGCCGACATACAGCTTATTACCCATTACGATTGCTCCTAGTTGGTGGGTCGCCGCCTGCGACCATTTGCGGGGGTTCGAGCTCAAGCAGACACCGACCTCGTGTCGGTGGGCTTGCTGAATCGGAACGGGAGGCGGGCCTAGCGCCTTAGCGATGGGCGAGATCTCGCGCCGGACAGGAAGTTCGAGCTGCCACTAATACGGGATCGCCCACCGCGGCACAACCCATCCCCCCTCCTTTCTGCCTTAGCCTAGGTCGCGGGCTGCGAAGGTGTCGCACTGCTGCGCATCGCCGCTTTCCAGACCGCGCTTGAGCCAGCGGGCTCGCATCGCCGAGGAACCGTGGGTCCAGCTCTCCGGCACGGTGTACCCTTGTGACCGCTTCTGGATCTGGTCGTCGCCGATCGCTGCGGCGGCGGTTAGTCCCTCTTCGATGTCGCCGGGCTCGAGCAGGTTGGCTTCGCGATTGGCGTGGTGCGCCCACACTCCGGCGAGGCAGTCGGCTTGCAACTCCATCCGCACCGAGAGCGCGTTGGCGTCCTCGCCGCCGAGACGCTGTCGCTGAGCATGCACCTCGCCGGCAATGCCGAGCAGGTTCTGCACGTGATGGCCGACTTCATGGGCAATCACGTACGCCTGAGCGAAATCGCCCGGCGCGCCGAAGCGGCGCTCGAGTTGGTCGAAGAAGGAGAGATCGATGTAGACGCGGTGATCGGGCGGACAATAGAACGGGCCGACCGCGGCGGAGTTGAAGCCGCAGGCCGATTGGACGGCGCTGGAGAACAGCACCAGGCGGGGCGGCTCGTAGGTGCGGCGGCGCGCCGAGAACTGTTGCGCCCAGACGTCCTCGGTCGAGCCGAGCACGGTTGCAGCGAACTGGCCGAGCTCGTCTTGCGGCGCACCCAGCTCGCCCTGCTGCTGCGCCGACTCTACCGAAGCGGAGGGGCCGCCGACCGCATCGAGCAGGGCGAGCGGGTCCTGGCCGGTCAGCAGAGCAAAGACGACGATCAGCAACAAGCCGCCGCCACCGATGGCCATTCCGCCGCCGCCGGCACGCATGCCGCGGCGATCTTCGACGTTGCCACTGGTTCGCATCCCTCGCCAACGCATGAATCGCCTCCTGCGCCGAGCTTAGGCGCCGCTCGCACCAGCGCAAGTGCGTCGGTGAGAAAGCGGCGGGGCGGCTTGACTGTGACGGCGACGGCGGGATCAATGATGCCCTGCTGCCGACCGAGAGCGGCGCAAAGAGGAGATCTCCCGATGTTGTTCCGAGTGTTGATCATCGCGATCGCGTTGCTTCTACCGGGGGCGGTGCTCGCCGCCGATTCGCAGAAAGAAGCCGAAGCGGCCGCCGCCGAGGCGGCCAAGAAGCAGCAGGACGGCGGTGGCTGCATGCCGGACGGCAGCTGCTGCGGCGGTACCAGCGGCGCTTGCGCCGAAGGCATGGCCGAGCACCGCAAGGGCGAAAGCGACGTCGCCGCCGACGAAGGCTGCCCATGCAAGCGCGCCCGCAAAGCCAAGCAACAACAAGAGCAACAAGAATAACGCTGTAGCGCGCGCTCTCCGAGCGCGCCGCCAGCCGCGCCTCCCCGGTCGCCTCGGAGAGCCGAGGCTACAGCCTGAGTCGCCGCCGACGCACCGCTCGGTTGACCCTGCGGCGGGACGAGGATAACCCGGTGAACGGTCGTTCACCGGGAGGTCCCCGATGCCCCAGCACGTCCCCGAGTTTCAATTCAGCGCGGATGCGCTCGCTCTGCGCCAGTTCGTCTACGAGTTCTGGTGCACCTACGGGCACGGGCCGAACCTGCGCGCCGCCCACGAAGCGACCGGCCTCCCTCGGCCGCGCCTGCTCGCGGCCTATGGCGAGCTCGACCTCGGCATCATGTGCACCGTCGCTCAGGACACGCAGAACTTCCACCTGCTCAAAGCCCCACCTTTCTCGAGCTATCCGAGCCAGGCCCAGGTCTTCGTCGACGACCGCTTCCACTGCTACGCCGGCTGCGCCATGGAATCGCTGGCGATCTGCATGATGCCGCCGTTCGCCGGCAAGCTGCTGCGCATCGAAGGCTACTGCGCCTGCTGCCTGGCACCGGTGTCGCTGCTGACCCGCGACGGCGAGACCCTCGCGGCGACGCCGGAGAGCACGCTGATCCACGTCAGCCTCAGCCCCCGCCAATGGAACGAGGTCGACATCGTGCCGATGTGCGACAGCATGAACTTCGTTCTCGACGAAGATCACGCCACCGCCTACGAACGCAGCCTCGGCCGCCGCGGCGTGCGCTTCACCCTCGCCCAGGCGCGGCGCTTCATCGCCGGCACCGGCAAAGGCCGCATGTGGGACTACCAGCGCCCGCCCGACTACATCAGACCGCAACGGATCATCGACGGCATCCGCGCCCTCGGCGTCGACGTCTCGCCGTGGGGAGAGTGACGCATGGCGGAGTATTTCTACGAGCGCCTGTCGGCGCAGGATGCGTCCTTTCTGATCTTCGAGACGCCGACGACACACATGCACATCGGCGGCACGGTGATCTTCGAGAGCGGTCCTCTGGCCAACGAAGCGGGCGGCATCGACATCGAGCGCATCCGCCGTTACGTCGGCACCCGGCTGCATTGGATCCCGCGCTATCGCCAGAGGCTCGCCTTCGTGCCGATCGAGAACCACCCGGTGTGGATCGACGAGGAGCGGCTCAACCTCAACTATCACGTGCGCCACACCAGCTTGCCCCGCCCCGGCGATGAGGCCCAGCTCAAGGCGCTGGTGGCGCGGGTGATGTCGCAGCAACTCGATCACGGCAAGCCGCTGTGGGAGCTGTGGATCGTCGAGGGCCTAGAGAACGATCGCTTCGCGATGATCCTCAAGACTCACCACTGCGTCGTCGATGGACTCTCCGGCGTCGACCTGATGTCGGTGCTGCTCAGCCCGACCG
>DASPMH010000050.1:0-3069 GCA_035627175.1 Terriglobales bacterium
GTGTCGACTACTCACGACGTGCGTGGTCGCAGCGGGTGCCTAGGGCCGAAGAGCTGAGGCAACAGCAAGTGCTGGTGTTTCTGTGAATTTTGCCGCTTTCGGCAAGTACGACGCACATGCAGATGCACGTCGTTGCCGAAGAGCTGTGCCAAGAACAATGCAGGTGCTACAGGTGATTGCAGCGAGGCGCGCACGACAAGCCGTGCAAGTTGCGCTTTGCCGAAGCCGCACTCTCGCGTGAAATCCGGTCTACCCAACAGCCTTGGTGTAAGCTGTGCGGCCGGTCCCGCGTGCCGAAGCCGGAGCGGCGCGGCGGTTGCCGCCAATGAACTGGAGTTTGACCCGATTTCGTGGATATCTAAAGAATGGAAGGGATCCACGATGCCAAGACACCGCAAACCGTACGCAGAAGAATTCAAGAGGAAGTTGGTAGGACTCGTTCGGGAAGGACGCTCGCCGGGCGATTTGGCTGGGCAGTTCGAGCCGACGGCGCAGGCAATCCGGAACTGGGTGGCGCAAGCCGATCGCGATGAGGGCCATCGACAGGACGGGCTGACCACGGGCGAGCGAGACGAGTTGCAGCGACTGCGACGCGAGAACGAGCGGCTGCGGGAAGAACGGGAAATCCTAAAAAAAGCCGCGGCTTGGTTCGCACAGGAGACCAAGGCAGCACCGAACGGATCTTCGAATTCGTGAGTGCGCATCGAGCCGAGTTCCACGTCACGACGATGTGCCGAGTGCTGGGCGTCTCCACCAGCGGCTACTACGCGTGGCAGTCGCGAAAACCTTCAGACCGCGCCCGTGAAGACGATGCGCTCAGTGCGAGCATCATTCGTATTCATCGAGCGTCGCGCCAAACGTATGGCGCACCTCGGATCCTTGCCGAGTTGCAGGAGGATGGCCACCGCATCGGGCGCAAGCGCGTGGCTCGACTGATGCGCGCCTCAAGCCTGGCCGGCGTGAGCCGGCGGAGGTCCTTCGGCACCACACGACGAGATCCAACTGCCCGGCCCGCGCCGGATCTGGTCGATCGCAAGTTCACGGCGACCGCACCGAATCAACTCTGGGTCGCCGACATGACCTACATCCCCACGGCTGCAGGCTTCCTCTATCTCGCGGTCGTGCTCGAGGTGTGGAGTCGAAAGATCGTCGGCTGGGCCATGAGCTCGCGTATGACCACCCAGATCGTTCTCGATGCTCTGTCGATGGCGATCGAGCAACGTCGACCGGCGGCGGGCGTCATTCATCACTCCGACCAAGGCTGTCAGTACACCTCGATCGAGTTCGGCAAACGATGCCGCCAAGCAGGAGTGCGTCCGTCGATGGGATCAGTCGGCGACTGCTACGACAACGCCATGTGCGAGAGCTTCTTCGCCACGCTCGAATGCGAACTCCTCGATCGCCTCCACTTCGCCGATCGCGCCGCCGCCGAACTGGAGGTGTTCGACTTCATCGAAGGCTTCTACAACACCCAACGTCGTCACTCGGCACTCGGCAATCTCGCTCCGATGATCTTCGAACAACGCAACTCTGAACGGGCTACACCCCCTCCTCAGTCCTCCCCCTCAAGGGGGAGGAAGAGGGGCGCCACTCCCACGCTGACCTAACCGCTTTCGCATTCGAGCACACCCCAGATACGATCGAAGCCGCACCCCCGGCTATCGCCGTCGATGCGCAACCGCTAACCCGTCCACGAAACCGGGGCAGCCTCATCCGGGCGCTACCCCACAGACAACTGACAACCGACAACCGACAACTGAGAACCGGCAGCCAACAAGCAACAACCAACAACCCGTCCCTCGCGCAGCGCTACCATACCTCCGTGCCCAACATGTCCACCGACACGCGGATGCTCATCGCCGTTCGCGTGGTCGTCGTCACGACGCTGCTCCTGGCGGCGCTGATCATCCAGTACACGGTCGGCGAAGTCCTGCCGATCAACTACCTCTACATCGCGGCCGGCATCACCTACCTGCTGACGCTCGTCTATATCGCGCTCGGCTTCATCGTGCCGTCGCGCGGCATCAACGTGATGATCCAGATCGCCGGCGATCTCCTGGTGGAGACGCTGCTGGTCTACTTCACGGGCGGTCTCGACTCGCCGTTCTCGTTTCTCTACCTCGTCTCGATCATCACCGCGTCGATGCTGCTCTACCGCCGCGGCGGCCTGCTCGCCGCGTCGGGCGCCGTGATTCTCTACGGCGTGCTCGTCGATCTGCTCTATTACGGCGTGCTGCCGATGCCGGGCGAGTCGATGCCGATCGACTGGACCGCCTCGAGGCTCTACTTCAACATGGCCGCGAATTTCTCCGGCTTCTACGCCACTGCGCTGCTCACGTCCTATCTCTCCGAGCAACTGCAGCGCACCTCGCTCGAACTGGATGCAAACCGGCAGAACCTCGCCGAGCTGCGCGCGCTCAATCAGAACGTGGTCGAGTCGATTCCGTCGGGACTGATCACCCTCTCGTCGTTCGGCACCGCGTCGTTCGTGAATCCCGCCGGCGCGAACATCCTGCAGATGGAGCCGCTGGCGATTCTCGGACGGCACGTGACGGAGCTCGGCTTCTTCGATCACGACCGCTGGAATGAAGCGCGCGAGAAGCTCGCCGCCGGCGACGTGGTGCGCAAAGAGGAAGAGCTGCCGGTCGGCGGCGCGCCGCGCAGCATCGGCTTCGCCGTCAGTCCGCTCAGCACACTCGACGGAAAAGCCGCCGGCTACACGCTGATCTTTCAGGACCTCACCGAGATGAAGAAACTCGAGGCGGAAGTGCGCCTCAAGGATCGCATGGCCGCGGTGGGTGAGCTGTCCGCGGGCATCGCTCACGAGATCCGCAATCCGCTGGCCGCGATCGCCGGCTCGGTGCAGGTGCTGAAAGGCTCGAAGTCCCTCACGCCGCAAGAGGAACGCCTGATGTCGATCGTGTTGAAAGAGTCGGAGCGGCTGAACAAATCGATCTCCGACTTTCTCCGCTTCGTCCGCCCGCAGGAGAAGCGCGCGATCGAGTACGACGTGGCCGCGAGTCTCGATGAGACGCTCGACCTGCTGCAGAACTCGCCCGAGCTCGACGA
>DASPMH010000051.1:0-3940 GCA_035627175.1 Terriglobales bacterium
CCCGGAGCACATCTCCGCGTACAACCTTACCTATGAGGAAGGCACTGCCTTCCACGAATGGCGCGGCCGCGGCCTGTTGCAGCAGCAGCATGAGGACACCGAGCTCGAGATGTTCGAGCTGACTCAGTCGCTACTGGGCGAGCACGGCTACCGCCAGTACGAGATCTCCAATTACGCCAGGCCTGGCGAGGAGTGCCGTCACAACCTCAATTACTGGCGCGCCGGCGATTACCTCGGCGCCGGGGCGGGAGCGCATTCCTTCGCCGCCCATGCCGATCCTGCCGGCAGACGCTGGAGCAACCGCAAGGCGCCGGTGGCGTACATGAGCGCCGTCGAGGCGTGCGGCAGCGCGATCGATAGCGCTGAGTCGCTCGATGATGGACGCGCCCGCGGCGAGTTCGTCTTTCTCAACCTGCGCTGCCTCGATGGCTTCGATGCGGCGGCGTTCGCGCAACGCTTCGGCGTCAGCTTCACCGAAGCGTTCCCGCATGCCTTGGGCCTGCATCAGGACGGCCTGCTCGAGGTCGACGGGCAGCAGTGGCGGCTGTCGCCGCGCGGCTTGGAGCTAGCCGATTCCGTCTTCGCGACGTTCCTGTAGCCGCCGGGGGGATTTCTGCGTGCGCTATGGGAGCTGCGGCTCGGATGGCCCGCGGTCCGCCGCGCTCTACCGAGCGCAGTTACATCGCTACTGGGATTTGCGGTTGGCGGTGTAGACCGCGGCGTAGAAGGAGACGGCGCAAAACAGCAGGGTGATCAGCAGCGAGATCGCCAATCCCGGCACCGGCCCGGCTAACGCGGCATCGCCGAAATACAGCGAGCGCCGCAGTGCGGCCATGCCGTAAGTCAGCGGATTGAGCGCCATCAGCCAGTTCAGCGGCGGCGGCGCGCCGGCGGCCGGGAACAGCGCTCCCGAGAGCAGCCAGATCGGCATCAGAATCAAGTTCATGATGGCGTGAAAGCCTTGGGTCGAATCCATCCGCCAGGCGATGATCAGGCCCAAGCTGGTAAGACCCAAGCCGATCAACAGCATCACCAACAGCGACAGCAGCACCCCGACCAAGGTCAGCGGGATCCCCAGCAGCGGCGCCAAAATCAGGCAGAGCATCCCCTGCCCCACCGCCAGCGAAGTGCTGCCCAGGGCCTGCCCGAGCACGATCGCGGCACGCGACACCGGCGCCACCAGCACCCCCTGCAGGAAGCCGGCGCGGCGATCCTCGACCGTCGAGATGGTCGCGAAGATTGCAGTGAACAACAGCACCAGCCCGATCATGCCGGGATAGAAGTACTCGACGTAGCTCACCCCCGCGCCGGCCGGCTGAAACGAGGCCTGCAGCCCGCCACCGAGCAACAGCCAAAACACCACCGGCTGCAGCAGCGCGCCGGTCACTCGGCTGCGCTGGCGCAGAAAACGAATCACCTCGCGCCGCCAGAGCGCCAACACCGGCAACGCGGTCATGCGCTCGCTTCCGCTTCTTCGCCGTTCGACCAAAAGCGGTGCCCGGTGAAATGAATGAAGGCATCCTCGAGCGTCGGCTTGCCGTAGGTGACACTGGTCACCTCGGCCGGGAAGGCATCGACGACGTCGCGCACCAGCTCGTGGCCGCGCTCGCGCTCGACCCGCACGCTGCCGTCGACCAGCTGGGTCGATACACCAAAGCGCTCACGAATCTTAGCGGCGAGATCTTCCGGCGCCGCCGACTGCAACACCACCACGTCGCCGCCGACGTGCGCCTTGAGCTCGTCGGGCACGCCGATCTTGACCAGCGAACCCTGATGCAAGATGCCGATGCGATCGCAGCGCTCGGCTTCGTCCATCAGATGCGTCGTCAACACGATGGTGACACCGTCGCGTTCACGCAGCTGGCGCAGGTAGTTGACGAAATCGCGCCGTGCTCCGGGATCGAGACCGGTGCTGGGCTCGTCGAGGATCAGCAGCGGCGGTTGCTGCAACAGCGACTTGGCGAGCTCGACGCGGCGCTGTAGGCCTCCGGAGAGGCGCTCGACCAGCTCGCGGCGGCGATCGGCGAGGGCCAGTCGGTCGAGCACCTGTCCGACTCTCTGCTGCAGCGCTGTGCCGCCGATGTTGTAGAGGTGACCATGACAGACGAGGTTTTCTTCGACCGTCAGCTTGCCGTCGACGCTCGGTTGCTGAAACACCACGCCGAGGTGCCGCCGCACGGCCGACGGGTCGCCCCTCAACGAATGGCCGGCAATCGTTGCCTCGCCGGCGGAAGGCCGGATCAATGTCGACAGGATCTTGAACAGCGTCGTCTTGCCGCCGCCATTGGGGCCGAGCAAGCCGAAGATTTCGCCTCGGTTGACGCTGAAGCTGACTCCGTCCAGGGCCAGTCGCGACTCGTAGCGGTGGGTGAGGCCGCTCACCTCGATCAGCGTATCGCCCATAAAAGTGGCCCTGCTGCTATCGTCCGACGCGGCCGGACGCAAGCCGCACCGCAATCGTGCACGTAATCCGACGAAACAGTCGCAACAGCGCAGCGAATACGCTATCGAAAGCGATCGAGGTACACATGGCGAAGACTCTTCTCGACAAGGTTTGGGAGGCCCACACCGTGCGCGAGCTGCCGAGCGGGCAGACGCAGCTGTTCATCGGCCTCCATCTGATCCACGAAGTGACCAGCCCGCAGGCGTTTCAGATGATGCGCGAGCAGGGCCTCAAGATGGCATTTCCCGATCGCACCGTGGCGACGGTCGACCACATCATCCCGACCGACACCCGCCAGCGGCCCTACGCCGATACCCAGGCGGAAGGCATGATGAGCGCGATCGAGCGCAACTGCCGCGAGTTCGGCATCCGCTTCTTCGATGTCGCCAGCGGCCATCAGGGTATCGTCCACGTCCTCGGGCCCGAGCTCGGCTTGACCCAACCGGGACTGACGATCGCCTGCGGCGACAGCCACACCAGCACCCACGGGGCCTTCGGTACGGTCGCCTTCGGCATCGGCACCAGCCAGGTGCGCGATGTGCTTGCCTCGCAGTGTCTCGCCATCCAGAAGCCGAAGGTGCGCCGGATCCGCGTCGACGGCAGGCTCGGCAAGGGCGTCTATGCCAAGGACGTCATCCTGCACATCATCCGCCTGCTCGGCGTCAAAGGCGGCGTCGGCTACGCCTACGAGTACGCCGGCGAGGTCTTCGATCGAATGTCGATGGAAGAGCGCATGACCGTCTGCAACATGAGCATCGAAGGCGGGGCGCGCTGCGGCTACATCAACCCGGACGACACCACCTTCGAGTACCTGCGCGGCCGGCCGTTCGCCCCGGCGGGTGAAGCATTCGACCGCGCCGTCAGCTGGTGGCGTGCGATGGCGTCCGACCCGGACGCGAGCTTCGACGAGGAGACTTACATCGACGGGGCGCAGATTGCGCCGACGGTGACCTGGGGCATCAACCCCGGCCAGGCGATCGGGGTCGACGAAGCGATTCCGGCGCCGCAGTCGTTCGCTCCCGACGAGCGCGAGGTTGCCAACGACGCCTACGAGTACATGGAGCTCGCCCCGGGCAAGCCGATCCGCGGCACGCGCATCGACGTCGCTTTCATCGGCTCGTGCACCAATGGCCGCATCTCCGATCTGCGCGAGGCGGCGAAGGTCGCCAAGCTCGGCAAGGTCGCCGCCCACGTCAAGGCGCTGGTCGTGCCGGGCTCGCAGGAAGTGGCGCAGGAGGCGGAGGCCGAGGGGCTCGATCAGGTCTTTCGCGACGCCGGCTTCGAGTGGCGCCTGCCCGGCTGCTCGATGTGTCTGGCGATGAATCCGGACAAGCTCCAGGGACGCCAGATCTGCGCCTCGTCGAGCAACCGCAACTTCAAAGGACGCCAAGGCAGCCCAACCGGCCGCACCCTATTGATGAGCCCAGCGATGGTCGCCGCCGCCGCAATCGCCGGCGAAGTAACCGACATCCGCGACCTCCTGCCCCAGTAATTCCA
>DASPMH010000052.1:0-2056 GCA_035627175.1 Terriglobales bacterium
GAGGCGCTGCGCACGCTCGGCAACATCGCCTTCGATCTCGATCAACACGACGCCGCCATCGCCCATTACCAGCGCTACCTCGAGCACAAGCCGGACGACCTCAGTGTCCAGACCGACATGGGCACGATGTATCTCTCCAAGGGAGACTTCGCCCGCGCCGTGCGCATCTACGACGCGATCCTCAAGACCGATCCCAAGTTCTTCCAGGCTCAGTTCAACCTCGCCATCGCCTACCGTTCGGCGGGACAGAACGACGCCGCCATCGGCGCGCTGCAGCGCGCCAAGGAGATCGCTCCCGACGATGCCTCGAAGCAGCAGGCGGAACGTCTGATCGCCCGCTTGCAAGGCGCTCCCGGTATGCCGCCGGTCGCACCCGGCGGGGCCGGCGCTCCGCCGCCCGCGGCCGAAGCGCCGGGCGGGCCGGCGAACTTCCGCGAGGCGGTCGAGCTGATCTTCAAGCAGCACCAGATTCTCGCCTCGAAGGTGCAGCGCTTCGAGTGGCAGAGCGACACCAACGCCAAGCTCTACCTCAACGACTTCCCCGTCTCACAGATGCCCGAAGGAATGCGCTCGCTGTTCCTCGAGCGCATGAAGGACCGCCTGCGCCAGCAGAAGGACAAGTTCCAGGTGCGCCAGCCGGTCGCGATCGAGCTGATCGACTTCGCTTCGGGCGAGACCATGGAAACTCTCCGAGAATAGCCGGGCGCCCGCAGTCGCCATGGAGCTCGCCCTTCGAGGGAAGCGGTTGCTGGTTTTCGAATCGCGGCGAGCCGCCGAGATCGCCGAGCTGATTCGCCGACACGGCGGCGAGCCGATCAGCGCGCCGGCACTGCGCGAGGTGGCGCTGCCGGAGAACCGCGCCGTCGGCGACTACCTCGAGGCGCTCGAGCGCGGCGAGATCGATATCGTCCTGCTGCTGACCGGCGTCGGCCTGCGCACCTTGATCGAAGTCGCCGCGGCGACGCGCTCGCGCCAGCAGATCGCCGCATCGCTGGCGGCGGTGGCATTGGTCGCCCGCGGGCCGAAGCCGGTCGCGGCCTTGCGCGAGCTCGGCCTGGCGCCGCGACTGACGGTGCGCGAGCCCAATACCTGGCGTGAGATCCTGGTAGCGCTCGACGCGGAGCTGCCGGTGCGGGGACGCACCGTGGCGGTGCAGGAATACGGCGCCAGCAATGTCGAGCTACTGGAAGGATTGCGCCAGCGCGGCGCGGCGGTGCGCGCGGTGCCGATCTACCGCTACGCCCTCCCGGAAGATCTCGGCCCGCTGCAGCGCGCCGTCGAGCTTTTGATGTCGAGCGCCGTCGACTTCGCGGTGTTCACCAGCGCGACCCAGGTGCATCATCTCTTTCAGGTAGCCGGCGAGCGCGGCGACGCCGTACGCCGCGGCTGCGAGCGGGTGCGCATCGCCTCGATCGGTCCGTTGTGCTCCGAGGCGCTGCGCTCCTACGGCCTGCCGATCGCGATCGAGCCGCAGCAGAGCAAGCTCGGGCCGTTGATTCGAGCCTGCGCCGCCGCAGCTTGAGAAGGGGGCAGCGCCGCCGCCGGCTACACTCCCTTGGTGGCTTCGTGCTTCTCCTCGAGCTCCTCCCAGCGCTGTAGCAGCTTGTCGAGCTCGGCTTTGGCTTGCTCGAGGTCCGCGAGTAGTTGCGGGGCTTGATGGTGGCGGGTGGTGTAGAGCGACGGGTCGGCGAGCTCGCGCTCGAGGGTGGCGATCTGCTGCTCGAGCGCCTCAATGCGATCGGGCAAGCCCTCGCGCTCGCGCTGCTCGCCGTAGCTCAGCTTTGCCGCTCGCGCTCGCGGCGCTGCCGCCGGCGCCGGAGCGGGTGCTGCCGGCTTGATCGTGTCGGCCGGTCGGACGCGGCGTTGCTCGAGATAGCTGCTGTAGCTGCCGTGATAGCGCACCACCTTGGCATCGCCCTCGAATGCCAGGATCGAGGTGGCGATGCGATCGAGGAAGTAGCGATCGTGAGTCACTACCAGTGCCGTGCCCTGGTGCTCGAGCAGCATCGTCTCGAGGGCGCCGAGCGTGGCGACGTCGAGGTCGTTGGTCGGCTCG
>DASPMH010000053.1:0-4108 GCA_035627175.1 Terriglobales bacterium
CTCGCCTTCCGCGTCGATCGAGAAGAGGGCACGGATCACGCCGTGGTGATCGCGGCCGGAGAGCTGGCGGCACGGTTCGAGCCGGCCGCCAGTGGCACGGCGCACTTCACCTTGAAAGAAGGGACGCGGGTGCGGATCACGCGGCGGCGCGAGGGGTGGGTGCAGGCGCAACGTTGTGATGGGCGGCGGGGGTGGGTTCCGACCGAGGCGGTGATGGAGATCGGCGGTGAAGTTTTGCTGCCGGCTGCGGAGCCGGTCTCGAAATCCCCCGCGCCTGCGGCGCTGATGCCTTCCGCCGGCGGAAGGCATCAGCCCTTTGGGAAAGGGGCGCACACCTGACGGAAATTGACCGGGGGGTGGGGGCGTACTAAGCGTCGCCGGCGATGTTTACCGGCATCATTGAAGAAGTGGGGGAGGTCGTCGAGAGCCGGGCGGGGGTGCTCTCGATCCGCGCGCAGCTGATTGCCAGCGATGGCAAGCTCGGCGATTCGATTGCGATCAATGGGGTCGATCTGACGATCAACCAAATGGACGGCGACCGGCTGCTTTTTCACGTCATGCCGGAGACCTACCGCCGCTCGAACCTCGGCGAGCTGAGCCCCGGCGCCAAGGTCAACCTCGAACGCTCGGTGCGCCCGATGGACCGGCTGAGCGGCCACATCGTGCGCGGGGTGGTCGAGGGGCGGGCGACGATCCACTCGTTCACGCCCGAAGCCGAGGCGATCATCGCGCGCTTCACCACTCCGGCCGAGCTGTTGCGCTACATGGTGGTGAAAGGACCGGTGGCGATTGACGGGGCGAGTCTGACCATCGTCGACAAGACCGCCGACAGCTTTGCCGTCTCGCTGGTGCAATACACCCAGGAGCACACCAATCTGTTGTCGAAGCAGCCCGGGGAGGCGGTCAACATCGAGACCGATATCCTGGCCCGCTATGTCGAAGCGCTGCTCGAGGAGCGGGGCCGGGCTTAATTTCGGTTGATAATCGGCGCCTGAGTGCCGATGATGCGCGGCGAGGATAGAGATGGTCTCCAGCCCGATAGAAATCGTCATTCAGATCTTCCAGACCGTGTGGTCGGTCTACATCGCCGGCGCCCTGCGCGCGATTCCGAAGATCGCCGGCTGGATCGGCAATGGCTCCTGGTATGTCGTGACGATGAAGGTCGGGGTGGTTTTGCTCTGCATGGTCATGGCCAAGTCGATGTGGACCCGGCTCGCCGACGTCGGCGACACCAGTCCGATGATGCCGGTGATTGCCACCGCCTTAATTCTCGGCGGATCGATCGCCGGGCTGGTCGCTTTCGCGACCGGATACTGGGGCGGCTTCGATCTGCCCTTCTGACCTCCGCTAGTCGGCTCGGTGCCGCGCCTTTGCGCGCCGGCACGATCGTGGTAAGCACGCGCCCGCAACTGCAGGGCACAGCGAGCCACACCTTGATTGCTCATCCAGGTCAAACCCGTCGGAGGAATCGATGACGCCGGTCACATCAGCCCTGCGGCTACGCCTTGCGCGGTGGCTCGCGGTGGCATTGGTGGCGTCGTCGCTCGGCGTCGCGCTGCTGCCGCTCGCGGCAGGTGCGGCGCCCCGCAAAAAGGCACCCAAGGCCGCTCCGAGCGCGACGCCCACTGCCGTGAAGACGTTCGACTTCGCCAACGTGTCGGCCGCGGCCGAGCAGCTTGCCAAGGCGCCGTTCCGTGACCCCCGCGGTCAGGTGCCGCCCTGGCTCGGCGAGATCACCTACGACCAATGGCGCGACGTGCGCTTCCGGCCCGAGCATTCGTTGTGGCGCGATCAATCCTTGCCGTTCGAAGTGCAGTTCTTTCATCCGGGCCTCTACTACGACCGCATCATCAAGGTGAACCAGGTCGATCCCGCCGGGATCCATCCGATCGCCTTTTCACCGAGCCACTTCGACTACGGCCAGAACAAGTTCGCCAGCCAGGTGCCGCAGGATCTCGGCTACGCCGGATTTCGGCTGCACTACCCGCTCAAGACCAAACAGTACAAAGACGAGCTGATCGTCTTCCTCGGGGCGAGCTACTTCCGCGCCCTAGGCAAGCAGAACGTCTTCGGCCTGTCCGCCCGCGGCTTGGCGATCGATACCGCCGTGCCCGCAGGCGAGGAGTTTCCGTACTTCCGCGAGTTTTGGCTGGTGCGGCCCGCCCGCACCGCCAAAGAGATGGTGATCTACGCCGTACTCGACAGCCCGCGGCTGACCGGGGCGTATCGCTTCGTCATTCATCCCGGTGAAAAGACCCTGGTCGATGTGCGGGTGCAGATCTTCTTGCGCGAGCGGGTCGAGAAGCTCGGCATCGCGCCGCTGACCAGCATGTTCTTCCATGGCGAGAACACCGATCGATTCTTCTCGGACTATCGCCCGGAGGTCCACGACTCCGACGGGCTGCTGGTATCGACTGCGTCGAACGAATGGATCTGGCGGCCGTTGGACAATCCCCGCCGCCTGAGCGTCACCTCGTTTCAAGGTGCCAGTCCGAAAGGCTTCGGCTTGATCCAGCGCGATCGCAGCTTCGACCACTACCAGGATCTCGAGGCGCAGCCGCAGATGCGGCCGAGCGCCTGGATCGTGCCCTCCGCCGAATGGGGCGAAGGCTCGATCGAGCTGGTGGAGATTCCCAGCAACAGCGACATCAACGACAACATGGTCGCCTATTGGGTGCCGAAGACGCTGCCGGAAATCGGCAAGCCGTTCGAGATCTCCTACCAGATCGCCTGGTTCACCGAAGACCCGCAGTTGCCGCCGGCCGGCCGGGTCGAAGCGACGCGGCGGGATGCCGGCACGCAGGAAGATCTGCGCCGCTTCGTCATCGACTTCAATGGCAAGGAGCTCAAGAGCCTGCCTCCCGAGACCGTCTTGCGGGGTGTGGTGACCGCGGGGCAGCCGGGGCAGGCCGAGTTGGTCGAGCAGCAGGTGCAGAAGGTGCCGGAGAACGGCATGTGGCGGCTGGTGTTCCAGGTGAAGCCACTGCGCTCCGAGCCGATCGAGCTGCGCGCCTTTTTGCAGCAGGGCGACAAGACGCTGACCGAGACCTGGGCCTTCGTGCTGCAGCCGCAGTGATGGCCGCCGCCCGCCGGGCACCTTGCGGTTTCTGGCCCTTTGCAGCTATCGACGTTGGTTGATGGCCGCTCCTGCCTCCGCTGCTACACCCCTATCCGAAGCTCGAGACACCGAACCGCAGGGCCAGGGTGCGAGCGACGCCTTCAGTGCGCAACGCTTGCTGTTCAACTGGCACGATGCCTACCGGCGGGCGCTGGCGTACCTGGCTGCCTTGCCGGTCGATGGCGCGCTGCACAGCGAGCTCGCCCGGCAGGCGGTCGAACAAGCAGCCCACAAGGGCTGGCGCGACGGCGAGAGCGCCGTTGCTTCGACGTTACGGGTGCTGCGCGAGTCGCTGGTCGGACGCGCCGCCGCGGCCGAGGAGGCCGAGGCGAAGTTCGTTCACTGGCGCATCGACGCGGCGCTGGCAGGGCAGGTGCCTGCCGATCTCCAGCGCGGCGAGCACGGCATCACTTCGCAGCCGCCGCTGACCCGCGGCCAGATGGTCCCCAACCATTTTGCCCGCCGGCGCGGGCGCCGCTTTTTGGTGCACGGCTGGCAGCGCGACGGCGGCGACCTCAAGCGCGAGGCCGAGCAGTTCCGCCAGCAGTCGGAGATGCTGCGGGCCAAACGCACGCGCATGGCCTGGACCAAGGTCGCCGCCCGCCGCCGCGCCTTGATGGCCTTTCTGATCCTGATCCCGAGCATCATCGCCAGCGGCTTCATGCTGCAGGTGTTGCCGTACCGGGAGCGCTCGCTGCTCGAAATTCCGATCGTGGTTTGCTTCGGCGCCTTGTTCGGCTGGGTATCGATCGGCTTCTGGACCGCGACCATCGGCTTTTTCCTGCTCTGGTGGCGCGATCGCTTCAGCATCACCGAGAGCGACAAGGAGCCGGTCAATGAGATCCCGGAAGAGGTGCGTACGGCGATCCTGATGCCGATCTGCGAAGAGCCGGTCGAGCGCATCATGGCCGGGCTCAAGGCGACCTACCTGTCGATGCAGCGCACCGGCTGTCTGGACCGCTTCGACTTCTTCATCTTGAGCGACACCGC
>DASPMH010000054.1:0-2291 GCA_035627175.1 Terriglobales bacterium
ACTGGCAAGGCTGGTCTGTATGTCCGCGGCGCCGAAGATCGTCGAGGGTGAGAAAGGCAGATAAGCCACTTCTTCAACGATGGTCTCCACCGGCGAGAGTGGATCCGCCTGCGCGGTGATCTCCTCGATCCGGCCTGAGGCGTCGCGGGTGATCTCCACGAGCATGCCCGAAGGATACTCGATCGCCACCACGTTGTCGGCCAGGTCGTAGGCGTAGCTGGTGGTGTAGGACTGGCTGGCGGTGGTCTGGGTCGTCTCGACCATGTTGCCGCGAGCGTCGTAGCGGGAGGTCGCGGAGCCGGACTCGTCAGCCACCGAGGTCAGGCGGCCGACGCCGTAGTTGCCGCCGGTCGTGTCGTCGTAGGCATAGGTGACGTCCTCGCCCGAAGAGGCCGGAATGGATGACCTCCAATCGCTGCAGCCGTCATACGGCAGAAGCGCGCGAGGAGTTCCGATGGGCGGCCGTTACTCTCGCGCCACCGGCGCCCGCGTTGCCCGGGACTCCAACCGCCTTGCAACGGTTTCGGTGGCCTTCTGGATTCTTTCTTCCAACTGCTCGGCAAATTTCGGACCGAAGCCGATTGGAACCGGCCTGTAAAGTCCCGTCAATCCCAAGGTATTGAGCCACGAAAGTTGAGACCGATGCGGCCGCAATTCAATTGCAACGGCCTCAAGGGCCATCTGAAGCGCTTGCATGGAATCCACACCGTAAGCGTAACGCACCCGCCTGCTGCCGAGTCCAACGATCTGGTAAGGACACCGCCAGTCGCGACGCGCGGGTGCGGGGAAGCCTATACGGACCTGTACTGGGCGCTTTATGATGGAGTGATTGAGCTCGCGGATTGCAAGCCATTTCTTCTCGTCTTTCATCCTTTCTCTGTGAAATTCCAAAAGCACCACCCTCTGCAAGCAGCTTCACTGGAGTAACGGACGGCCCAACAGCCAGCTCGTACTCTAGGTTCGAGTACTGTACGACAAAAATTCTCCCATGCTCTTCCACCAACAGCACAGGAGGCGAGGCAGCGGTTCAGATCCGGCGGCGCGCCACAGTGCTGTGTGAGATCAGCACGGCTTCGCCGGGAGGATGTACGCAAGCCGGACGGGTCGATAAGTCTCTGCGGCGTCGCGTTCGCGTACGCATAAAGCCAGCCTTGGAATACTTGATCATCGGATCTCGTGTTGAACGTTGCGTCTTCCACCAATCCGCGAACACCGATCGGATCCCCTTGTACGTACCTCCCCAGCGTCGCATCGTATTCCCGATGCCAGTTCTGGCTCAGCCTCGTCTCCGGATCATAGTACTGCCCCGGAAACATGAGCTGCGCCGTGATCGACCCAGCGATGCTGTGCTCCTGTCCGAACGGTTCGAACTGTCCGGCCCAGACCACGATCTGGCTGTCGTCGGTGATCTTCTGCGGCCGGCCCAGATGATCTGCGTGGATGAAGTACGTCTCGCGCGCGCTGCCGGTGTGGTCGATGAGCGCAACCGGCGTATCACCGAGCCAGATGTACTCCTTGAGGACGTCGCCGGTGGCGCCGTCGCTCTCGGCAATCAGATGGCCGGCGGCGTCGTAGACGAAGTGGGTCGTCATGCTGCCGACGGTCTTGGCGACCCGGTGCTCGCGCGCGTTGTAGAGGTAGGTGGCAACCGTCCCACCGACGTCGGAGACTGAGGCCATGCGGCCGTTGTGGTTGTACGCGAACGTAAATCCGGTGCTGAAGCGGTCGTCGGCGCTGACCGACCCGGCAGCGGTATAGGTGAAGTCGCGTATCGCGGAGCCGACAGTCACGCTCGAAAGCCGATGGCTGGTCGAGCCGTACGTGTAGGTCTCGGTCATGACGGTGCCGGTGTCGATGACACGCTGGGTTCGATTACCGACAAGGTCGTAGTCGTAGGTGATGTCGCCGTAGGCGCCCGCGGCACCGCTCAAGCGACCGATGTCGTCGTAGGTGAAGACCTGCGTTCGCGAGCCATCCAGTGTGTCCGTGATGGAAGTGATGTTGCCTGCATCGTCGTAGCCGTAGGTCAGATCCTGGACATCCGTGCTGAGCCCGCCGGTCGCGATGTCCGTGATCTGACCGTCGGCGTCGTAGGTGACATCCAGCGCAAGGCCGTTGCCGAACTCGGCATGGGCCAGCCCGTCCAGGTGCGGACTGGCAAGGCTGGTCTGTATGTCCGCGGCGCCGAAGATCGTCGAGGGTGAGAAAGGCAGATAAGCCACTTCTTCAACGATGGTCTCCACCGGCGAGAGTGGATCCGCCTGCGCGGTGATCTCCTCGATCCGGCCTGA
>DASPMH010000055.1:0-2627 GCA_035627175.1 Terriglobales bacterium
AAAGCCCATGTCGAACATGTGATCGGCCTCGTCGAGCACCACCACTTCGACCGTGCCGAGCTTGACGAAGCCCTGCTGCATCAAGTCGAGCAAGCGGCCGGGGCAAGCTACCAAGATGTCCGGACGGGCGCGCAGGTTGCGGATCTGGGGAGCGGCCGACACACCGCCGAAAATGGTGATCGCCTTGATGTCGGTGAACCTGGCCAGCGCTTCGATCTCGGCGTGAATCTGGATGGCGAGCTCACGAGTCGGTGCGAGGATCAGCGCGCGCGGACCGGGTTTGTGGACATTGTGCAGGCGCTCGAGGATCGGCAGAGCGAAAGCCGCGGTCTTGCCGGTACCGGTCTGGGCCAAGCCGAGGATGTCGCGGCCGGCGAGGGCGGCGGGTATGGTTTGCGCTTGGATCGGGCGCGGCGAGACGAAGCCGAGAGCGGCGATACCGCGCTGCAGGCGCGGCGCGACCGGAAATTGCGAGACTTGCGCCTCGCCGGAATGGAGGTCGTGAGACATCAGTAGCAGTCCTTTGGTGCCGCACACAGAGCGCGCGCGGCGGAAGCTCAACCCGATCAACAGAAGCAGGTACGAGGTGGGAAGAAGACGCGATCTTTATGAGAGACCCTGTTGCGCGCCTTCGACCGCGAGTGCGGTCTTCGAGAATCGCGGCACTATATCGACCGCGACGCCAATGCGCCAGAGCAAGCTGAGGAATATTCGCTTTTACAACTTACCGTGCCGGCGCAGCGCCGCGACGATCGGCTCGTAGAGCGCCGGACCGCAGGCGATCAGCCCCGGTAGTTTGGTGTCGGCTTGGTTGAAGCGCAGCGGTTTGGTGAAGCAATCGGTCATTCGGCCGCCGGCCGCCAAGATCAGCGCCGCGCCGGCGCAGACGTCCCACTCGTTCTTCGGGGTCAAGCTGAAAGTAGCATCGGCGATCCCGGCGGCGACCAGCGCCAGCTTGTAGGCGACACTGCCGGTCAGGTCGACCCGCATCTCTGTCTTGAACTCGTCCCATTCGCCGCGGCGATCTTCCGAGCGGCTGGCGAGGACGCGCGCCTGGCCGAGGTCGGACTGCTGGCTCGGTGCGGCCTGGGCGCCATTCAAGGTGACCCCATGGCCGTGCGCGCCGGCGAACAGCTCGTCGCGGATCGGATTGTATTCGACACCGACGACGGGCTGGCCGTCTTCCACCAGGGCGATCGCGACAGCGAACTCCGGCACCCGATCGACGAACTCGCGGGTGCCGTCGAGCGGATCGACGATCCAGACGCGACGTTTGCCGAGTCGTTCCTCGGAATCGCGGGTCTCTTCCGACAGCCAACCATCGCCGGGGAACGCGGCTCGCACCGCGGCGAGGATGTGCTCGTTCGACTCGATGTCGGCCTCGGTCAGAGGACTCTTGTTGGCTTTGTTCTGAACCGTGTAGTCGCCATCGTACCAGCGCCGGATGATCGCGCCGGCACCGCGGGCCGCGTCGATCGCTACGCCTAGCTCGGCTTCGTACATTGCGGACTCATTTCTTCTTGCGCAATTGAGCGTGGTAGCGCCGGCTCAATTGGGCGAGCAGCTCCTCGCGGCGTTCGTACAGTCGCTTGAGCTTGCGCGGCTTGCGGTTGGCGATGGCGTAGGCGGCGATCAAGGGCAGAGCGATGGTCGAGTCGGCGTAACAAACCACCGTGCTCGGCAGCGCCTCGGGATCGACCTTGCCCCAGCTGACGGCCTCTGCCGGAGTCGCACCGGACAAGCCGCCGGTGTCAGGGCGGGCGTCGGTCAATTGCAGGAAATAATCGTGCCCTTTTTCGGCGATGCCGAGCACCTCCTGGATCTGGGGCTCGGTCTGCAGCACGAAATTCTTGGGCGAGCCGCCGCCGATGATCAGAATGGCGCTCTTGCCCTTCTTGGCCTTGGCGCCGAGAACGATCGCGGCGGTCTCGTTGACGTCGCGCGAGACGTCGAAAGCGAGCTTGCTGTCGCGCAGCGCCATGGCGGCGACATTCATGCCGATCGAGCTGTCACCCGGCGAAGAAGTGTAGATCGGCATGCCGAGCTCGTGCGCGGTCGCCAACACCGAGCGGCGCGCTCGTCCGAGCAGGCGCTCGCGCTCGAGCACATAGCGGCCGACGCGATAGTGGAATTCCGCGGTGCTCATCGCCCGCTGGAATTCCTCGGCCTCGAACACCTTGCGGAAGAAGGCGTCGGTCTTCAGCAACACGTCGTAGTCGAAGAATATGTCGTAGATGCGGACGATACCCTTGTCGCGCAGGACGACATCGTCGGTAAAAGGCGAGCCCTGATGCATCGTCAGGCCGATGCCGAAATGGGTGTCGTGGTAGAGATTGGCGCCGGTGCTGGTCATCCAATCGATGAAGCCGCGCTCCATCAGCGGAATCAGCGCCGCGATGCCGAGGCCGGCGGGCGTCAGCGCGCCCGAAAGGCTGACGCCGACGGTGACATCGTCTTCGAGCATGCGCCGGGCGAACAGCTGACAGCCCTCCCGCAGCCGAGCGGCATTGTAGGCGAGAAAGGTGCGATCGATCAGATCGGTGACCGTGATGGTTTCATCGATCGGCTTCGGATCGATCTTGGGATGTTTGTGCAATCGCGCTCTGGAACCCGCCACCATCTCCTCC
>DASPMH010000056.1:0-5605 GCA_035627175.1 Terriglobales bacterium
GCGGCGACCGCATCACCGTCACCCGTCTCGAGGATGATCTCGAAGAAGCCCGCTACCTCGCCACCGAGATCGATCGGCTGCGCCGCAACGGCACCTCGCCGCGCGACATCGCCGTCTTCTATCGCGCCAACGCCCAATCGCGCTCGGTCGAAGAGATGCTGGTGCGGCACCGCATCCCGTACGCGATCTTCGGCGGGGTCAAGTTCTATGCCCGTGCCGAGGTCAAAGACGTGCTCGCCTACCTGCGGGTTCTGCTCAATCCCGCCGATTCGCTGTCGGCGAAGCGCATCGTCAATCTTCCCGCTCGTGGCATCGGCTCGGTGACTGTCGACAAGATCGCCGCTCTCGACGAAGAGGCCGGCGGCTTTCTCCCTGCTTGCCGGCTCGCGCTCGAACGCGGTGCGCTGCCGAACCAAGCTGCCGAGAAGGTCCGCACCTTCGTCGCGCTGATCGATGCGCTGCACCAGGAGTTGCCGCGCGCCAAGCCTGCGGAGATGGCAGCCAAGGTGATCGAGATGACCGGCTACGGGCCGATGCTGCGCGACGATCCTTCGTCGGAAGCGCAGGACCGCCTGCAGAACCTCGACGAGCTGCTCAAAGCAATGCAGGAAGCCGGCGATTGCGGTCAGACCTTGCCGGAGTACCTCGAGCAGATCGCGCTGGTGACCGACCTCGACGCCTACGATTCGCGCTCCGAGCGGGTGACGCTGATGACGTTGCACTCGGCCAAGGGTCTCGAGTTCCCGTTCGTATTCATGACCGCGCTCGAGGAGAACATCTTCCCGCACTCGCGCTCGGGCAACGACGATCATGAGCTCGAGGAGGAGCGGCGTCTCTGTTACGTCGGCATCACCCGGGCGATGAAGAAGCTCTACATGACCCACGCGCGGCGGCGGAGGAGCTTCGGCGAGAGTGTCACCAACGACCGCAGCCGCTTCATCGACGAAATCCCTCCAGAGCTGCTGCACGAGCTCGACCTCGCCGAAGATCCGCAGCCGTCGTGGTCGTCACCGCCGCGCGGCGGCCGGCCGTACCGGCCGCAACGCCCGGTGGCACGGCCCGCGCCCGCGGAAGTTCGCGTCGTCTACGAGCAACCCGAGGACGGCCTGCGCGTCGGCGCGCGGGTGCGTCACGCTACTTTCGGACTCGGCGTGATCAAGGACGTCGAAGGCAGCGGCGACAACCGCAAGGCGACGATTCTGTTCCAGGGGGCGGGGATCAAGAAGGTGATGCTGCGCTTCGCGGGTTTGGAGCCTGCCTGAGGCGCGGCGAAACGCAACTCAGTTGCGCGCTTCTTCGTGTTTGTTAGGGAACTGCCATGACCTCGCCCCTGCGCGCCATCGAAGCGAGCGATGGTGCTCACTTCACCGACATCTTCGACACCTCCCTGCCCGCAACCTACGGCGATCTCGAAGCCGAGTACTGGAGCCTCCGCCGTGGCTGTGCCCTGATCGACGCCGGCTTTCGCTCCCTGCTGCAGGCCGTAGGCCCGGATCGGGTCAGCTTCCTGCAGGGCATGCTTTCCAATGACGTCAAAGGACTGCGCGAAGGCCGCGGCGTCGGCGCGGCGCACCTGACGGTGCAGGGTAGGGTGATCTCCGATCTGCGCCTGTACGCCCTGCCCGAGGTCCTCTGGCTCGATGTCCCGGTGCATCGCAAGGAAGTGCTGCGCGCCTCGCTCAACCACTATATCGTCGCCGACGATGTCGAGCTGCTCGACGTCGACGACTACCGGCCGCTGGTCGGGCTCGAGGGCCCGAAGGCGGTCGAGATCGCCAGCAAACTGTTCGGCGGGCCGCTCGGCGAGCTGCCGCCGCTGGCGATCACCGAGGTCTCGACTCCCGACGGCGCACCGGCTCGGCTGGTCGCTGCCACCCATGCCGGCGAAGCGGGCTTCCTCGTCTTCGGCAATGCCGGCGGAGCGATCGAGCTGTGGCACCGGGCTCGCGAACTCGGCGCCGTGCCGGTCGGTATGGAGGCGCTCAACGTCGGCCGAATCGAATCGGGCGTACCCTGGTACGGCATCGACATGGACGACTCGCTGATCGCGCCCGAGGTCGGTCTCGCCGAAGCGATCAGCTTTCAGAAGGGCTGTTACCTCGGCCAGGAAGTGGTCGAACGCGCCACCGCTCGCGGCCATCTGCAGAAGAAGTTGGTGCAGCTGATGTGCAGCGGCCGCGCCCTTCCCGAGCTCGGCACGCGGCTGCTGCAAAACGGCGACGACATCGGCTGGATCACCAGCGCCGCCTGGTCGCCGGCGTACAAGGCGATCGTCGCCCTCGGTTATGTCCGCCGCACCGCCTGGGAGCCGGGCACCGTCCTCGAGGCAGTGATGAAAGATCCGGCGACCGCGGTGGTGGGCATTCCGGCGCGGCAGGTATAAACGCCGGTAGACCATGCCGATACCAGCCGCCGATACAATCGCTAGCCATGTCAACCAGGTCCAGTGTGACGGCTACACCATCGTCCCAGACGCGATCGAGCCCGAGCTGATCGACGCGCTCAACGCCGAGCTCGCGCGCCTCGAAGCCGAGCTCGACATCAAACCGTCCCGTAACGTCTTCGAGGGTGCGCGGACGGTGCGCATCTACAACCTGCTCGCCTACGGCAAGGTCTTCGAGCAGGTGCCGGTGCATGCCAACATTTTGCCGATCGTCGAGGGCGTGCTCGACCGCGGCTGCCTGGTGTCGTCGCTGTCCTCGATCGCGATCTGCGCCGGCGAGATTCCCCAGCCGATCCACGCCGACGACCAGCTGATTCCGATCCCCAAGCCGCATCCGCCGCTGGTCTGCAACACCATGTGGGCGCTGACCGACTTCACCGAGGAGAATGGCGCGACCCGCATCATTCCAGGTTCGCACCGGCGCGATCATTCGCCGACGTTCGGCGAGCCCTACGAGTCGCAGCCGGCGGTGATGACCAAGGGCAGTGTCATGGTCTACGACGGCGCGCTCTGGCACGGCGGCGGCGCCAACCGCACCGAGGCGCGCCGCATCGGCGTGGCGATGAACTACTGCGCCGGCTACATCCGCCAGCAGGAGAACCAGCAACTCGGCCTGCCCCGCGCCACCGTCAAGCGGTTCTCGCCGCGCCTGCGCGAGCTGGTCGGCTACGGCATCTACAACGGTCTGATCGGTCACATCGACAAGCGCAGCCCGGCAAAGCTGCTCGACGACGACGGCAAGGGCGGAGTGATCTGGGACCAGCTGCGGCTCTGAGCCCTCGAAAAGGGGTCATCCCCTTTTTCGCTGCCACTCTTCCGGAGTGAGCGTCTGCAACGAAAGGGCGTGGATTTCGCCTCGCATCGCGTCGCCGAGGGCCTGATACACCGCGCGCTGGCGAGCCACGGCATTGAGTCCGCGAAAGCTCTCGGAGACGATCGTCGCCCGAAAATGCCCGCCGCCGCCGGCCGCCCCGGCGTGACCGCGATGGCGATCGCTCTCGTCCGCGATGGTCAGATGAATCGGCGCAAAGGCCCGGCGCAAGATGTCTTCGATCGCTTCGACACGGCTCATCGCCGCCAACCATAGAGCATCGCCCCACCGGCGCAAACCGTCAACGGATATCCGGGATGTCTCGCTGTAGCGCGCGCTCTCTGAGCGCGCCGATCGGCCTGAAGGTGGCCGGCTCGGAGAGCCGGCGCGACAGCCCTGAGGTAGCTTGCCACGGCTGGGCGGCGAGTGTAGACGCGCCAGGTTCTCATTTCGTCCGATCCGGGGAAATACATGCCGAAGCTCATCTCTTCCGGGGCCCTCGCGCTCCATCGATCGATTGCGCTCACTGCCCTGCTGTCGCTGCTGCTCGCCGCCTGCGGCGACGACGACGATCGGCGCCGCGCCGCGCAGCGGGCGACTCGCACCGCAACCCAGGCGGTCGCAACCGCGACCTCGACACCGCTCGCGACCGCGACCCAAACCACCGCCGCGACGGCGACCGCGACGACTGTCCCGACCGACACCGCCGTCCCGACCGTAACCAACACCGCTGTACCGACGGTAACCCACACCATCGTGCCGACAGCGACCGCGACTGCGGCGGCAACGCACACCGCCACCGCGACCAGCTCGCCGGTGCCGCGCCAGCCGGTGCAAATCCTCAGCCCGAGCCAAGGCATCGTCACGCTCGCCCAAGCCGTGCCGGTGACCTTCCGCATCGACGAGAGCGCTGAGCTCGCCAGCGTCACCGCGACCATCGACGGTACGTCGCTCGAGCTCAACCGCAACGGCGCCGTCTTCGACACCCAGGCAGCGGTCGCACCCGGTGAGCGCGAGCTGATCATCCACATCGATTACGGCGATTCGACCGACACCGCCTCGGTGCGCTTCGAGGCGATCGCGCTCGAGGCTCCCGACCAGTGCGAGATCCTCAACAACGCTTCCTGTCTCCTTCCCTATCCGTCGTCGCGATTCCTCGAGCCGGCGGACACCCCGACCGGCTTCCGCCTGAGCTTCCCGGCGCAGCACATGCCGCGACAGAACAGCCGCGCTTTCCCGGTCGAGCCCTTCCATCGCATCGACGGCTTCAGCCCGACCGTACCGATCACCATGCACTTCCCCGGCGGCGTCGATCCGGTTCAATCGCACGCGGCCCGCCTGCGGCCCGAGACACGTACGCACGACACCATCTCGCTCGAGCCAGACAGCCCGACGGTGCTGATCGACGCGACCACCGGCGAGCGGGTGTTGCACTTCGTCGAGCCCGAGGTCCGCGCCGCCCGCGAAGGCAAGCCCGATCGCGAGACGCTGCTGATGCGCGCCGCCGAGAGCCTGAAGCCGGGGCACCGCTACCTCGTCGCCATGCGCCGCTTGGTGACCCATGCCGGTACGCCGGTAGTTGCCGAGCCGGCGTTCGCCGCGATGCGCGACGGACGCGCCACTCTGATCGATGCGATCGAGCAACGCCGTCCGGCAATGGCCGGGCTGTTCGACGAGCTCGAGAGCCACGGCATCGAGCGCGACGAGCTGGTGCTCGCTTTCGACTTCGTCGTCGCCAGCGATCAGAGCCTGACTGCCGAAATGCTCAAGATGCGCGACGAGACCTTCGCCTGGGTGGCACAGAACCAGAGCGTGCAGACGTTCGCGGTCGAGCGCGTCGTCGAGAACGAGTGCACCCCAGGCACGCGCATCTGGCGGCGGGTCGAGGGCACCTTCCAGGTTCCGCTCTATCTCAGCCGCGACCCGCTCGCCGATCCGCGCAACCCGGCGGTGTTCAATCGCGACGAGAACGACATGCCGGTGGCCAGCGGCTTCACCAATCCACCCTTCACCTTCGCCATTCCCTGTACGATCCTCGATGCCGACAACCAAGTCTACCCGATCATCCTCGGGCACGGTCTCTTCGGCGACGGCCGCGGTTTCGTTCGCGAGCTCGCCGAGACCGATCAGGTCACCGACTTTAACTACATCGCCGGAGCGACCGACTGGACCGGCTTGGCCGCACCGGACGCCGGTGCGGGCGGGAATTTGCCGGCGAGCTTCGTCGGCCGGGTCGCGCTCGATCAGCCGCGCGCCTTCGCGGCGCTGCCCGATCGCACTCGCCAGGGCCAGCTCAATACGCTGGTGATGGCGCGGATGATGAAGCTCGGCATGTTCAATCTCGACCCGGC
>DASPMH010000057.1:0-8580 GCA_035627175.1 Terriglobales bacterium
TGGTCAGCGAAGAAATCCTCGCCCTGGGCGGGGTCGCGGCGACCCCCGATGTGGTTCTGACCGGCCACGCCGTGGCCGGCATGGCGGTCTACTATCTCGGCGATTTGAACGTCGCCTTGCCACATCTCGAACACGCGGCGACGATCGCCGCCAGCGTGCCGCCGATCGGTATCGGCAGCGTCTCCGGATCGTTGATGTCGGGATACGATACCGGCGTGCCGAGTCTCATCACCTTAGGGCAGGCGCTCACTCTTGCCGGGCGCGGCGCCCAAGGCCAAGGCGCGGTCGCGGCTGCGCTGGCGCGTGCCGGCAAGATCGAGACGCCCTGGTACACCGGCTATGCCCTTTCGGGCGCTTGCGCGATCGCGGTCATACGCCGCGATCCCGAGCAGGTGCGACAGCGCGCCGATCAGCTGCTCCGGTTTTGCGGCGAGGCCCAGGCGCTCCACCTACAAGCGTACGCACGATTCATGCTCCGTTGGGTAACCGTGGTGGAGAGCGGCACGGCAGCAGCCACCGCATCGCTGCACGCCGCGCTCGACGAGGTTAACGCCGTTCACAACCCGCTCATCATGTGCCGCAACTTCAGTGTCCTCGCCGACGTCCATCTCCGTTTTGGCCAGGTCAGCCAAGCGGCCGAAGCTTTGGAGCAGGCCTTTTCGACACGCGGCGAAGCTCGCTATTTCGATGCCGAGCTGATCCGGCAACGCGCCGCGCTGATCCTCGCTCGCAACCAAGGCAAGCGGCTACTGCTGCGCGATCGCAAGGAGATCGAGGATTCGCTCGAGAGTGCGATCGAGACTGCCACCCGGCAGGGCACGCACCTGTTCGGGCTGCGGGCTAGTGTCGAGCTCTGCCGCTTCTGGGCGGCGACCGATCGCGCCGACGAAGGACGCCGCCGGCTCGCTCTGGCGCTTGCCGCCGTCGACGTTGGTGACAACGAGATTGACGTCCGTCAAGCTCAGGCTCTTCTCGCCCCGCCAGCCTAGCCGCGGCTTTCGCCAGCTCCGCTGCCGGCGCTCCACGCGGTTTGCATGAACTCGGCGAGCTCCGCCGTCGAGCTGAATCGCAGCGAGCGGCCGGAGGGGATGTGCTCGACTCGTCCATTCAACCCGCCGGCATCGGCATCGGTCACGTGCACGACGAACGCATTCCGCGCATCGAGCGCTTTGACAGGAGCGGACGGGCGAGAGTCGTTGTTCATGGCGGCAGCCTAGCGGACGCTGTCCGCCGAGTCTTAATGGAACCTTAACGTTTCAGGTCACGGCGAACCGAGTCGTCCGGCGCCCACCGAAACGGAAAACGTGAACCTTTCATTAAGACTCCCGCAACGCGGTTCCCTATGGTTGCGACCATCTACAACCAATCGGCGCTCGGCATCCGGCGCAGAGAAGAGGGGATCATGTTTCGAATCACAGCTTCGGTCCGGCCGGCAAAATTTTGGCCGCAGTCATTTCTCGTTTTCGCTCTGCTGCTCGCCAGCTCGCCGGCCTACGCGCTCGCGCCGCTGGCGACCTCGCCGACCACGGACGCCACTCAGCCGCTGCAATTTACCTCCGCCGGCCACATCATTGGCTTCGACCCCGGCGGTTACTGCATCAGCAACGGCCGCTACGCTTTGAATGTGCGGTTCGAAGGCGTGGCGGGCCTCACTCCCGCGGTCGAAGCCGCCGCGGCGCGACCGGCGGACGAACATAAGAAGAGGGCATTGGGCCGTGCGACGTATGCGGAGCTTTGGAAGGGGATCAGCGTCACCTATGACGCACCGCACGGCGGCATCGCGCGTAGCACCTGGACCGTCGCGCCAGGAGCCGATCCGCAGGCGATCCGGATGCGCTACAACCGCCCGGTCAAACTCGACAGTGGCGGTGCGCTCGCCATCTCGTTCTCTACCGGCACGATCAACGAGAGCCGACCGGTCGCCTGGCAGGACGTCGGTGGGGCGCGCCGCGCGGTCGACGTGCAGTTTGCGCTGCGAGGAGACCTGGTAGGATTCTCGCTCGGTGACTATCGCCGCGACCTGCCGCTGATCATCGATCCGACCTTATCATGGCACACCTTCCTCGGCGGCAGCGGGTACGAGGTTCCCGCGGGCATCGCCATGGACGGAGCGGACAACATTTACGTCGTCGGCACCTCCGACGATTGGGGTACGCCGATTCGTCCTTTTGCCGGGGACGCGGAAGTCTACGTGGCGCAGCTCAATGCCGCCGGCGACCTGGTCTGGAGTACCTTCCTTGGTTCGGCGGACTATGACGAGGCCTACGGGATCGCGTTGAGCGGCACCAACCTCTACGTCTCCGGCGGAAGCGTCGAGGGCTGGGGTACACCGATCCGGCCCAACAACGAACTGGACGACGGGGCCCTCGATCTCTTCGTGGCGCGTCTCAACACCTCCGGAGCTTTCATCTGGAACACCTTTTTGGGCGGCGATGGCTCCGAATCGGGGTTCAGCGGGATCGGCGTCGATGTCAGTGGCAACGTCTACGTCGCCGGCAGCAGCACGGCGACTTGGGGGACACCGGTCGATGCGTTCAGCGATGGCAAAGACATCTTCGCGGCCCGTTTGACCTCATCGGGCGCGCTCACCTGGAATACCTTCTTCCCCGCAAATCCCACCTCGGTCGGCGGAGTCGCGGTTGCCCCGAGTGGTAGCGTCTACGTCGTCACCAACGACAATGCCTCTATCGGCACGCCGGTGCGTCCTTACAGCGGTGGTCGCGATGCGCTCCTGGTGAAATTCAATTCGAACGGAACGTATGCGTGGCATACCTATCTCGGCGGGAGCGCCGATGAGTACGGCTGGAACGTCAAGCTCGACACGACCGGAACCGTCTATGTAGTCGGTGAAAGTGATAGCGAATGGGGCACTCCGATGAATCCGCACCAGGGCGCGAGCGATGCCTTCGTTGCGAAAGTCAGTTCTGCCGGCAGCCTCATCTGGAATACGTTTCTCGGTGGCAGCAGCTTTGACTATGGCACTGGAATCGCGGTCGACGGCAGCTTTCATGTCTACGTGACCGGGACCTCGCGAGACACCTGGGGCTCGCCGAGCCGTCCGTTCGAGGACAGCGACGACGTGTTCGCGGCCCAGCTCAATCCAGACGGGACTCACAACTGGAATACCTTTCTGGGCGGCAGCGCCGATGACGCGGACAGTCTGATTGCCGTGTCCTCGAGCGGGCGGGTAGGGGTGACCGGCAGATCCGAGGCGAGTTGGGGCAGTCCGCTGGAGGACTCGCAGGGTGACGATACCTTCGTGGCTCTCGTCGGCGATCCTTTCACGCCAACCCCGACCGCTACCGCGACCTCGACCGCACCGACCGCAACTCCAACCGAAACCCCGACCCCAAGCGCGACCTCGACTCCGACTTCGACGCCGACTCAGACTGCGACACAAACCCCAACCCAAACCGATACGCCAATGCCGACACTCACTCCGACACTGGCAGCGACAGCTCCACTGCCGTCGCACGATTCGGTGATCCTGCCGGTCAAGCCGCTGACCGTGAAGATTCGTGCCGGCGTGTCGTCGGCGATCAAGACGCTCAAGGTGAAAGTTCAAAATGCCGACTCGGCGCCAAGCGAGTCGTCCGGGCACACGATTCAGCTGATCGCCGCCGATGGCACCTGCCCGGCAGGAACGGTGACGGGATCGCCGGACTTCGACAAGAACCTGGCCGGCACGCAAGACGCGGTGGTGGTTGCCGCCGGTCGGTCGGCAAAGGCGTCGGTTTCCCTCACCATCGACGCGGCGCTCTTCACCTCCTTCAACCACCTCGCACCCGCCCGCTGTACCCTGATGCTATCGGTGACCTCGCCCGGCAACAGCGATCCCGCGCCGAGCAACAACAGCGTGCCGGTCGAGATCAACGTGCTCGACGCCAACGACAGCGAGCCAGCGGCGCTACACGAATCGTGGGTGAAGAGCCTCAAGCCGATCAAGATCGTGATCGGCGCCGGCGCAGCCAATCAAACCAAGCTCGCCAAGCCGATCGCCGCCAACGCCGATGCGAGCGAGAGCACCACCGACGCGATCACCGTGACGGCAAACGACGGCTCGTGTCCAAGTGGAACGATCGGTGTGGCCGACTATGACAAGGACACCGCCGGCTCCCAGAACACCGTGGCGGTGAAAGGCGGCAAGTCGGAAGCTGGCCGATTGTCGATCAACGCGACCGCCGGCGACTTCGCCGGCGCGGGCAAGTTATCTCCCGCGCGTTGCCTGGCGACCGTCAGCGTCGCCGGCCCGGGCGGCGACACCGAGGGGAGCAACAACACCGCAATCGTGGTGATCGACGTCTACGACAAGAACGACTTCTAGAAACCGCCGGCGGCGGAACCGGAAGAAGCGAGCGGCCCGAGCGTGGATCACGCTCGGGCCACGCTCGAAAATTCCAAACTACGTAGGCATGCTCCCACCGATGGCGAAGACGAGCTCAGAATCAGAAGCTTTCTTTTCTTTCTGATCTCTGCGGGCACCGCGTGCTCCGCGCGAAATCTTGGCCTACTGCCACGTTGGCAGCGTGGTGATCGCTAGCAGCGCCGGCAGGAGTTTCTCGCTGAGCACGCAGTGCCCGCGGAGATCGGAGAAGAAGACAGGATCAGAAAGAATCAGAATCATTCTCTTCTTTCTGATCTCTGCGGGCTCCGCGTGCTCCGCGCGAAATCTTGGCCTACTGCCACGTTGGCAGCGTGGTGATCGCTAGCAGCGCCGGCAGGGAGTTTCTCGCTGAGCACGCGGTGCTCGCGGAGATCGGAGAAGAAGCCAGGATCAGAAAGAATCAGAATCATTCTCTTCTTTCTGATCTCTGCGGGCTCCGCGTGCTCCGCGCGAAATCTTGGTCTACTGCCACGTTGGCAGCGTGGTGATCGCTAGCAGCGCCGGCAGGAGTTTCTCGCTGAGCACGCGGTGCTCGCGGAGATCGGAGAAGAAGACAGGATCAGAAAGAATCAGAAGCTTTCTTTTCTTTCTGATCTCTGCGGGCTCCGCGTGCTCCGCGCGAAATCTTGGTCTACTGCCACGTTGGCAGCATCGTGATCGCTAGCAGCGCCGGCAGGAAGTTTCTCGCTGAGCACGCGGTGCTCGCGGAGATCGGAAGACGCAATCAGCTCGAAGATGGCGACCGCGACCTCTCAGCGCAGTCTCGGCGAACCTCTGCGCCTCCGCGGGGAAAAGCAGCCGCGGTGCACCCAGTTGGCCGCCGCGTTCTGCCGAACGCAGCTACATGCCGCGCAGGATCTCCTCGGCTACTCGCAGGTGCGCCTCGCTGTCGACGTCGAGGGCTGCTTCCGGGAAGGGGAGCTGCACCAACGCGATCGACAGCCCCATCTTCGCTGCCACCCGATCGACCGCCTGGCGCAAGGTCAGTCGCCGCAGCAGGAACTGCAGCAGCGCCATCGGCCCGAGAAAGCTGATCATCCGCCAGGGCTGCTTGCGATACTGCTCGACCTGAACCCACAGCTCGGGCGCTCGCCGGCTGGCCGGCGTCATCAGAGCGAAGAGATTGGTGCCCTTGTACGTACCGTCGCGGAACGGCGTGAAGGTGCGTTGCACCTGCGGATAGCGCGCCCGCACCAGATCGGCGTCGACCACCCCGACGACGACATCGGCACCGTCGCTGTCGCGGGCGCCGCGGCAGAAGTGCTCGACCATGGCGGGGCTGAGCAGAGCATGGTCGCCGGTGGTGACCAGCACCGGCGAGCCGAGACCGTCGTCGAGCGCAGCGAGCACGCTGCTCGCAGGAGTATTCGCTCCGGTTACCACCCGCACGTCGCCATCCTCGAGCAACGCCGCCAGCGGCGGCGAGAGGCGAAAGCCCGACTCGGCCATCCCCGAGATGACGATGTCCTCGATCTGCTGCGAGCCGCGCAGGCTGTCGATCACCCGCCGCAGCAGCGGCACCCCGCCGGCCGGCACCAGCGCCTTGTAAGGAAGGCCGCGTCCCTGCGCGAAGGGATCGCCGCCCGGCCGGGTACCGGCAAGCACCAGTGCGCGAAACCTCATTGAGCGGCGTGTAGCACTTGCGGCAGGCGGGGCGAACCTCTGCGTCTGTTCTCTGCGCCCTCTGCGTCCTCGGCGCTGAACAGAAAGCCGCCTCACCCCTGGCTTTCCGCATCATCCGGCGGCAGCACCACCCGCCGCGTCGCCAGCATCTCGGCGTCGGAAAGCACCGCTTCGTCGGTGGTCAACGCGGTCCGTTCCTGGAACGGGGCGGCGCGGATCGGACAGGGGTTGATGTCGCAGCGCGGACAATAGGCGCGGCGGCACGGATCGGTGTGGAAGTTGATCTCGCCCTGGATGCCGCAGCGCGCGATCACCTGCGCCTCGAAAGCATCGGCCGCTCCGTGGGCGCGGAACACCGGCCAGAACTCGGGCACGACGAGATGGGCATCGACGTGATGGAAGCGCCCGGCACGAATGGCGCGCAGATTGTGCACCCGGATGATGCCGTCGACGCGCGAATCGTTCATCGCTTCGATCAAGCGCTCGAGCGTCGGTACATCCTCTTCGTCGAGCAACGCGCCGGCGGCGTCGCGCACCAGCCACAACCCAGCCCAGGCGAGGTGCACGCCGACGACCAACGCCACCAGCGGATCGAGCCAGAGAATCCCGGTAAAGCGCACCAGCAGCAGGCCGATGACGATGCCCGCGCTGGTGACGAAGTCGGACCGAACATGCTCGCCGTCGGCAATCAGAGTCGCCGATTCGAGGCGCTTGCCGGTGCGGATGAGAAACCGCCCGAGCGCCAGATTGGCGAGACCGGCCGCGGCGGTGATGGCGACACCGACATCGAGCTGCTGCAACTCGCTGCCGTAGAGCAGATCGTGGAAGGCTTGGTAGACGATCAACAGCGCCGCGAAAGCGATCAGCCCGCCCTCGAAGGCGGCCGAGAAGAACTCGATCTTGCCGTGCCCGTAGGGATGATTGCGATCGGCCGGCATGCCGGCGAACAGCAAGCCCGCCAACGCGAACAGGGCAGCGACGACATTGACGATGCTCTCGAGCGCATCGGAGAGAATCGCCGTCGACCCGGTCAGCTGGTAGGCAAAGTACTTCGCCGCGAGTAGCACCACACTGACCGCCAGCGAAACCATCCCGGCGCGCAGCCGCAGGCCAGTATCGTCGTGCGGCACAGTCATCGACGCATCATGCCGTATTCACCGGCAAACCGGGAGAGCTTACATCAGCCGGCTTTCGTCGAGCGCGTCTGTCTGGGACGCTTGCCGGATTGGCGCAGCTGCAACTCGTGGCGGGCGTGCTCGGCGAGCTTCTCGTAGTCGCCGCGCACCAGGTCGAGCTGGCTCTCGTCCATCTCTTCCAGGTCGAGCAGCGCGTTGTGGGCTCCCCGGGTTGCGCGGATCAGCTCGTCGAGCTTGAGCTGCATCGCCTCGGAGTCGCGGTTCTGGGTGTTCTGGATCAAAAACACCATCAAGAAGGTAACGATGGTCGTGCCGGTGTTGATGATCAGCTGCCAGGTGTCGCTGAAGCCGAAGAACGGGCCGCTGACCGCCCAGATCACCAGCACCGCGACGGCGAGGACGAACCCTATCGGCTGCCCGGTCCAGCGTGCGGCCTGGCGGGCGAAGCGGGTGAACAGCGACACCTCGCGCCGCTTGGGTGGCGCGCTCTTCACTTCGACACGCCCAGAGCCTGGCGCTGGCGGTGGCGCGCGACGCGGCTCTCGGCGCTGATCCATACCGCCATTGCCGCGAACGCCTCCGCCTCGGTTTCCGAACGGATGCGGGCCACCGCCTCGCCGATCAGCGATGCTTTGGTGTGAGCGTAGGATTCCCGGGGGTAGCCGCCGAGGCGTGCGGCGCGGCGCAGCACCGTGTCGGTGAAGCGGTCGGCCGGCAGCAACTCGTCGACAAGCTCGAGGCGCACGGCTTGCGATGCCGGATAGAGCGATGCGCCGAGCATCAGCTCCGCCGCCCGCGCATGGGACAGGCGCAGTCGGACGATCTCCGCTGCGGCGCGCGGGAACGAGGCGCCGACCGCCACCTCGTTCAAGCCGACGCGGTAGTCGCCCTCGAGGCCGAGGCGATAATCGCAGGCGAGAGCGAGGACCACGCCGCCGGCGATCAGGTGTCCGTTGACTGCGGCAACCGTCGGCTTGGGAAGAGTCAACAGCGCCAGATGAACGTCGCGATAGAGCCCGTACATCTCGCCGGCGATCTCGTCGTCACGCCGTGGCGCGGCGAAATCGAAGCCGGCGCAGAAGAACGCGCCGGAGCCGGTCAGCACGACGGCGCGCACCGCAGCGTCGCTGGCGGCAGCTTCGAGGGCGGCGCCGAGATCGCGCAGCAGGCGTTCGTCGATCGCATTCGCCGGCGGCTTGGTCAGAGCCAAACGCCGCACCCCACCGTCGTGATCGCTGCTCTCGATCAGGCTCATGCGCGGGGTGATAGCACTTCTCTGCGGTTAAGAAGACAGCCGAGGGATCACCTTCTTGCCGAAGGCTTTGAGCTGATCGATCGAGTTGAAGTTGATCGCCAGTAGTGACAGGCCGTGCTCGCGCTCGCGACGTTGGATCTCCTCGACCAGCTCGTCGGCGGTGCCGACCAGCACCGAGGGAT
>DASPMH010000058.1:0-3795 GCA_035627175.1 Terriglobales bacterium
CGAGCCCGTCGCAGACCTTTGTGCAGCAGGTCGAAGTGCACGGCTCCGACTCTTCCGCCGACAGCGGCTTCGTTTTGCTGGCCTCGGCCACTCTGTCGGCGCATCAGAAACGCGGCGAGACTACCGACCTCGCCATCGCCGAGAAGCGTCCGGTTCGCTGGATCAAGCTGCGGCTCTCCGGTGGGCTGGCCCTGGCGGCGCCGAAGATGACCATCGAATTCAGCGAGATCATCGGCAACGGCGAGCAGCAATCGCCGGTGCTGGCAGACAACTTCAACGGCTCGTGGCGCGGCAAGGGAGTACAAGTCGATTTGCAGCAGCACGGCGCCGTGGTCAGTGGCTGCTACGACGACAGCGGCGAGCTCAGCGGCACGGTCACCGGCAATATCCTGTACGCGACCGGCATCGATCGTCGCGACAAGGTGCCGAGCTCGTTCATCCTCAGCGTCGCTGCGGAAGGCGCGCTGCTCGGCCTGCGCTCTACCAACCAGGCCCCTTTCAAGATGTACGCGGCACCGTCAGCCAAGGACCAAGCGGCGATCTGCCCGAAACCGCCCGAGCCCAAGCTAGGCTGCGGCTCGATCATCCACGGCATCCGCTTTGCCTACGACTCCGCCGAGATCCAGCCGTCGTCCGAGCCGGTGCTGGCCGAGCTCTACCATGGGCTTGCGGCCTCTACCGCCGGCATCGTCATCGCCGGCCACACCTCGAGCGAGGGCTCCGATGGCTACAACCAATCTCTCTCCGAGCGGCGGGCACAAGCGGTGGTCGCCGACCTGACGCGCCGCGGCATCGCCGCCTCGCGTCTGAGCGCCACCGGCTACGGCGAGAAGCAGCCGATCGCCGCAAACGATGACGAGAACGGCCGCTCACTCAACCGCCGCGTCGAAGTTCAATGCAACTGAGGACCGTCTGCGGAGCTTGCGCCGGCGGCCAAGGCCGCCACGGCATCGGCGAGCTCGCTGGGATCGACAGGCTTGGCGACGTAGCCGTCGAAGCCGCCGGCCAACAGCCGCGATCGATCCTCCGCTCGCGCTAGCGCGGTGAAAGCCAGAGCGCGCAGATGGCCGCCGTGCTCGGCCTCGCGCCGCCGCAAGCGGCGAATCAACGCGATGCCGTCCTCGTCCGGCATCGCGACGTCCGACACCAGTACGGCGGGAGACCAGCGCTCCAAAATTGCCAGCGCCTCGCTGGTGCTGGCCGCGGTCCGCACTTCGACGCCGTAGAGCTCGAGGGCGCGGCGCGCCACTTCCTGCGCATCGAGCTCGTCGTCAACTACCAGAACCCGCATGCCGCGCAGCGCCTGCATCGTCGGATCGACGGCGCCGCGATCTTCCGCGGCGGCAGCGGTCGGGGCGGCCGCGCGCGGCAAGCGCACGGTAAACACCGCACCCCGACCGAGCCCCGGACTGTCTACCGCGACCGTGCCACCGTGCAGCTCGACCAGGTGTCGTACGATGGCCAGGCCGAGGCCGAGGCCGCCGTGGCGGCGCGTCGTCGTCGCATCCGCTTGCCAAAAGCGCTCGAAGACATGCGGCAGCAGCTCTGGATCGATGCCATTGCCGTTGTCGCGTACCCGGATAACCGCGCTGTCGTCCTCGCGCCGGAGCTCGACGCCGACGTGGCCCTGTGTCGGCGTGAACTTGATCGCATTGGAAATCAGGTTCCACAAAACCTGCTGCAGCCGGTCGCGGTCACCGAGAACGTACTCCGGCCGCGGCGGCAGGCTCAGCTGCAGCTGCACCCGCTTGGCGTCTGCCGCTAGCCGCATTGAGTCGAGCGCCCCTTGCAAAGCCGCGCCGAGATCGGTGGTTTCTACCGCCAGGCGCAGCTTGCCCGAGACGATACGCGAGACGTCGAGCAAGTCGTCGATCAGTTGGGCCAGGCTGCGGCCGCTGCGTTCGATCGCGTCGAAGGCGTGGCGCTGATCCTCGCCACTGAGACGACCGGCACGCAGCAGCGGCGGCCAGCCGAGAATGGTGGTGAGAGGGGTGCGCAGCTCGTGCGATACCATGGCGAGAAATTCGTCCTTGGCACGGCTCGCCGCCTCGGCGTCGCGACGCGCCGTCTGTTCACGGACCAGTGCTTCCTCGCGCTGCTGCTCCGCCCTGCGGCGCTCGGTCAGATCCTGGACCACGACGATCAGGTGATCGGCTTGGCCGAGCGGACCCGGCAGGGCGCGCAGCGAGATCGCGGCATGGATCGCATCGCCGTGTTTGGTCGATAGCCCGCCTTCGCGCCAGCCAGCGGGAATCGCACCGGCGGCGATGCGGTCGAGCAGCTCCTGATCGGCCTGACGCTCCTCCTCGAGAATCAAGGCGTTCCAGCTCGTCCCCAGCAATTCATCGCTCGAGTAGCCGAGGATCCGGCACAGCTCGTTGTTCACTTCGAGCACCCGTCCGTGCGGCGACAGAATCGCGGTGCCGACCAGGGCAAGGTCGAAGTAGCTCTGCAGCCGGCTCTCGCGCTCGCTCAGGCGCCCGACCAACTCGAACTGCGCCGCGAGGTAGCGGCTGATCAGCTCGGCGCCGGCAACGCTGAGGCCGATCACCCAAGCGAGATACACGCTACCGGCGAGCCAAGAGACCGCCGCTTCCGTGCCGAAGAGCAGCAAGCAGTAGCCGCTCGCCGCGCCGACCGATGCTAGCAACTGCGGTCGCCAACCCCAGCCGAGCAGAAAAGCGGCGGCACACAACAGACCGGTCAGCGTCCAGATCGACACCGCCACCGGGGCGCCGATGGTCAGGTGATAGCCGTTGAGCGCGAGACCGACGAGATTCACGGCGGCGATCCCGACGGCAATGCTGAGCTGCGGATGACGGCGCAGCAGCAATAGCGAGCCGAGGATCACCGCGGCGATGGTCGCGTCCAGGGCGAAAAGGGCCAGGCGGCGATCGGCGAAGCGGACGACTTCGAGGATGGTCCCACACGCGGTGCAAGCGAGGAGCACGGCGAAGGCCGGCGGTAGCTGAGTGGCTACGCGCTGCCGCAGCTCGGCGCGGTAGCGGTGGGCGATTGCTGCGCTGCTGGCGTTCAGCTGAATAACCGGTCCTCTCGACAACCGGGCACCGGAAAAGCCCGCCGCGGCGGTTGCAGCACGGACCCTAGCGGATCGCGACGCCGGCAAGCAACAATGGAATTGCGAGCGCTACACCCCGCCGGCCATGGCCCCGACGATCAGCAAGGGCTCGCTGCCGTTGCGAACGGGCTCCGGCAGCGCAACGTCCGGGGACTCGTGCGAGAGGTCTTCCTGGCAGGCGAAGAAGCGGACGAACGGACGGCGCTTGTGGCTGTCGTGATCGCGGATGGTGCCGCGCAGCATCGGATAGCGCGCCTCGAGCGCGTCGAGCACCGCGCGCAGGGTCACCTCGCCGGTCACCTCGAGCTCGACCTCCTTGTCGACGCCGGCGAGCTTGCGCAGATGCACCGGCAACACCACTCGGATCATGGCAACGTCTGCACCTCGACCGACAACACCGGCGGCAGGTCGCGCACGATCGGCGCCCAGCTATCGCCGCTGTTCGCCGAAGCGTACACCTGGCCGCCCGTGGTACCGAAGTAGATGCCGCAGGAGTCGAGCGAGTCGACGGCCATCGCGTCGCGCAGCACGTTGACGTAGCAGTCGCTCTGCGGCAACCCGGCAGTCAGCGCCTCCCACTCATGGCCACCGGTGCGACTGCGGTAGACCCGCAACTTGCCCTCGGGTGGGAAGTGCTCCGAGTCGCTCTTGATCGGTACGACATAGATGGTGTTCGGCTCGTGAGCGTGGACGTCGATCGGGAAGCCGAAGTCGGT
>DASPMH010000059.1:0-4462 GCA_035627175.1 Terriglobales bacterium
CAGCGACTCCAAGCGCCACTGCCACCAGCACCGCTACGGGGATGGTGACGGAGACGGCCGTGCCCAGCCCGACCGCGACCGAAAGCCCGACAGAGACGGCAACGGCGAGGCCGAGCCTCACCGAAACGGCAACGCCAATCGATACCGCTACGCCTACGCCCTCGCCGACCCATTCCGCCTCGCCCAGCGAGACCGCCTCGCCGTCGGCGACTCCGACCGAAACCGCCTCGCCGACGATTACGGCGACGGAAACCGCAACCGCCACGGCTAGCCCCTCAGCATCGCCGAGCCCTAGCTACACGCTGACGCCGACTGCGACACCGACCCCGCAGCCAGCGGACGCCGACCGCAATGGCGTCGTCGACGGGCGCGATATCGAGCGGGTCGTCGCCGCATTGTTTGCCAGCCCCGCGACGGTACATGCCGATACCAACAACGACGGCATGATCACGGCTGCCGACATCCTCGCGGTGATGCGGGCGATTGGAGTCGAGGCAAATTGACGCATTGACCAACTACGGACCTCCTGCCTAACCACTAGAAAGGGCGCGTGCGCGCCGCATCCACGTGGGGAGGGCTGATGTGGAAACCAATCTGACGGTACCGCTGGTGTGCCTGATGGTAATGGTCGCATGGACCGCGGGTCTGTCGATCGCCATCGAGATGTATCGACGCGGTCAGGTTCATCTCGGCAAGGCCGAGCCGCAGGATTTCCCGGGCGGCGAGCGCCACGGCACCGACCGCTACTGGCGATTGAATCGCGCCCACATGAACGCGGTCGAAAACCTGCCACTATTCGCGGGCGTGGTGCTGATCGCGCATGCGGCGGAGGTTGCCCACGGCACTCTCGACATGTTTGCGGCGGTCTATGTCATCGCTCGCATCTCGCACACCACGGTGCACCTGCTCGCCGGCACGGCCCAGGCTGCGCAAATGCGATTCTTTTTCTACACCGTGCAGCTGGCGGTGATCATTACCTTTCTCGCGCTGATTCCGATGATCGACTACCAGCGTTTCCATCCGGAGGCGTATCTGCGAAACGAGCTGTATGAGCCGGCCGAGCCAACCCCGTTCTGAATCTCCGCCCAGCGACGATCCACTTGCCGATCATGCCGAAGGGATTCTGCGGCACATGAATGCCGATCACGCCGAGGCGCTGCGGCTCTATTGCCGCGCCTACGCCGGAGTCGAAGCCAGCGTGGCCGCGATGGTCGGGGTCGATCGCCACGGCATGAACCTGCGCGCGCAAACCGTCGCGGGAGAGCAAGACGTGCGCATCGACTTTCCCCGCCCGGTCGAAACCACCGACGCGGTACGCAAGGTGCTGATCGAGATGCTCGCTCACGCTCGCACCGGCCGCTGATCCCACCGAGCGTTGCACCATCAGCCGCGGAATGCTTTGGGACGGCGATGGATCTGAGCTACAGCGCCGAGTACGAAGAGTTTCGCTTGGAGGTGCAGCGGTTCCTGCGGGAGAACTGGACCGAGGAGGACCTCCGCGCCGCACCGCCACCGGATCAGCGCGCTATGATGATGTTGGGCGCATCGATCCGCACCGATGAGCGCGCCACCAAGTTCCGCATCAAAGCGATCGAGCGCGGCTATCTGTACCGTCACGTGCCGCGGCGCTACGGCGGCGGCGAGCAGCCACCCGACCCGCTGAAGAGCACGATCATCTACGAAGAGCTCAAGAAGGCCAAGGCGCCCCACGAGTTGATGGGGCAAGGGCCGAGCATGCTCGTGCCGACACTGGTCGAGCACGGCACCGAGGCACAGAAGCAGGCCTTCGTCCGCGGCACGCTGCTCGGCCAAATCCAATGGTGCCAGGGCTACAGCGAGCCGGGCTCCGGCAGCGATCTCGCCTCTTTGCGCACCAAGGCCGAGCTCGACGGCGACTTCTTCGTCGTCAACGGCCAGAAGATCTGGACCTCCAATGCCGATACCGCCGACTGGATGTTCTGCCTGGTGCGCACCGATCCCGACGCGGCCAAGCACGAGGGCATCAGCTACCTGCTGATCGACATGAAGACCGCCGGCATCGAGGTGCGGCCGCTGCGGCAGATGACCGGCGAGTCCGACTTCAACGAAGTCTTTCTCGACAACGTCCGGGTGCCGGTCGGCAATCTGGTCGGCAAACGGGGCGAAGGCTGGAAGGTCAGCCGCTCGACCCTCAAGCACGAGCGCGCCCTGATCGGCAGCTCGGTGCTCAGCCGCCGCACTCTCGACGGCATCCTGATGCTGGCGCAGGCGATCCCTCTGGGCGATCGCCCAGCCATCGAAGATCCGATCCTGCGCGACCGGCTGGTGCGGGCAGAGACCAAGGTGCTCGCCAGCGAGTACCACGGCTACCGCCTGCTGACACTGCAGGCGCGCGGCCAGGATCCCGGCATGGCGGCGATGGTTCCCAAGCTCTACGGCACGACTCTCGGCTACGAAGTGGCCAAGCTCGCCATGGACGTTCTCGCCGATCGTGGTTTGATGGCACCCGGCGAGGGCAATGCACCGGCGATGGGAATGTTCCTCAACGCCTACATGTGGTCGCTCGGGGTACTGATCGCCGGCGGAACCGCCAATATCCAACGCAACGTCATCGGCGAGCGCGGCCTCGGTCTGCCCCGCGATGCCGCGGCAAGTCGCAAGTAAACGAGCTCGACACCATGAACTTTGGCCTGACGGAAGATCAAGAGATTCTCAAGGCAACGGTCAAGCGCTTTCTCGACGAGCAGTGCCCGACCACGCGCG
The DNA here is from genome assembly GCA_035627175.1 of Terriglobales bacterium. Classification (GTDB taxonomy): domain Bacteria; phylum Desulfobacterota; class Binatia; order HRBIN30; family HRBIN30; genus DASPMH01. The sequence goes on from DASPMH010000059.1 coordinate 2,743, forward strand.
TACGCGCGGTGATGGAAAGTAGCGACGGCCATGATGCCGAGCTATGGCGCGGCCTCGCCGAGCTCGGCGTCACCGGGCTGCAAGTGCCGGCCGTCTACGGCGGCTCCGGTCTCGAGTTGCTCGATCTCGGCCTGGTCGCGGAAGAGCTCGGTCACGCGGCTACGCCCGGACCGTTCCTGAACCACTCGCTGGCAGCGCTCGCGCTGCTCGAGGGTGGCGATGCGGCGCAGCGCGAACAGTGGCTGCCGCGGCTCGCGAGCGGCGAGGTCATCGGCACGGTTGCGCTCGGCGAGGACGGTAGTCAATGGGATCCTCGCGCCTGGCAGACCACCGGCTCCTCAGGCCGGCTCAATGGACGCAAGCCGCTGGTGCCCTATGCCGGGCTTGCCGACCTGATCGTCGTCGCCGCTCGCGACGAAGCGGGGCCTGCGCTGTGGATGGTCGATAAGGGCGCGGCGGGGATGGAGATCACTCCACTGCGCGTCGTCGACATGACTCGCCACCTCGCCGCCGTCACTTTTCGCGATACTCCGGCGGTACGCCTGAACGGACCGGCCGACGCTCTGCAGCGCATACTCGATGCCGGCTGCGTCCTGCTCGCCGCCGACGCGTTCGGGGGAGCGCGCCGCTGCCTCGAGATGGCAACGGAATATGCCCTGACCCGCGAGCAGTTCGGCCAGGTCATCGGTGCCTTCCAAGCGGTCAAGCATCAGCTTGCCGACATGGCGACCGAGCTCGAGCCGAGCTTGGCCCTGTGGTGGTATGCCGCCCACGCCTTCGATCGCATCCGCGATCAGTCGGAGCGCCACGCCGCCCTGGCCAAGGCCCATCTCAGCGACGTCTTCGACTCGATCGCTCGCCATGCCACCGAGCTCCACGGTGGCATCGGCTTCACCTGGGAGTTCGATCTCCATCTCTGGTTCCGCCGCTCGGTGTTCGATCGCGGCTTTTTGGGCGATGCGGCATATCACCGCCGGCGGGCTGCAGATCTCGCCGGATGGTGAAACCGGTTGTCTTTCACCGCCGCTTCTGACAGCTAAGCGCCACCGCCCTCCCAGGAGCTTTCCCCGCGATGCATTGGTTGATCGTCGTCCCCTATTACTTCTTCACCGCTCTGACGCTGAGCGCGTTACTGATTCTGACGGCGCGATTGCTGCGCTTGAAGGTGGCGGTCAACACCCTGGTCACCGGCGCCGTGATTACCGCGCTGATCGGCATGATCCTGGTGCTCAGCAGCGACGCGGTTTCGGTGGCGGATCTCACCGGTCGCGGCATACTCTGCCTCGGCATCGCCTCTTTCGTTCTGGCGGGCCTCGATGCGACGTTGATGAAGTCGCTGCCGCACTCGATCGATCACGAGCTCGACTTCGAAGTCTGACCGGTCGCGCTTCCGCCTCCGACTCGCCTGTGGCAAGGTTCCGCCGCAGGCGACGGAGATGTATGAGGCGGCGTAAATTCTGGGTCTTGCTCGCGGCACGCTTTGGCGCTGCCGCAGCCGAGCCACTGACAGTGCCCGGAGCTCTTCGGCCAAGGCCTACGCGCCGTCAGGACCGCGCTCGATCCGAACGGCATGATGAATCCGCACGTCTTGTTAGAGCCCGTCAACTGAGGAGCCTTGCATGCAACCCACCCCGGATACCCGATCCTCCTTGACCGTCACCGACAACCGCACCGGCCGAGTCTACGAGCTGCCGATTGCCGACAATGCCATCGAGGGCGC
>DASPMH010000060.1:0-2399 GCA_035627175.1 Terriglobales bacterium
AGGGCGCGGGGCACGCCCGCTCCGGCGATGCGCTCGACGATCGCCTGGCTCTTCTGCTGCGTCGGCTGCGGCTGCAATGCCGGCAAGGCGTTCAGCAGCTCCCGCGCCGGCCCATTGAAGGTATCGGCCAACACCGTTGCCGCGACCTCCGGCGGTTGGGTGAACACCAGCCACCGGGTAGCCCGCTCGAGCGCTTGCACCAACAGGTCCCAGCAGGCGTTCTCGGCCGGCACCGGCAGCGGTGGATCGGCCTCGACGATTTCGCGCCACAAACCTTCGCCCCCCGACAAGAGCGACACCACGGCCCAAGCACGGACGACGGTCACCGGCTCGACACCCGCCTCGGCGGCGATGCGGGTGACGAAGGTAACGCCCATCATATCGATCAAGGTGTTGGCCAGGCGCGCCGCGATGATGTTGCGCCGCAAGCGATGGCTGCGCACGCCTTGGCCGCAGCGGTCGTTGACCAGGGTCGGGAAGAAGTCGCGCAGGTAGCGTTCGAAAAAGGCATCGTCCGGCAGATCGGTCGCGAGCAAACGCTGGCGCAACCAGATCTTGCTCGCATTGGCGAACACCGCCAGCTCGGGACGGGTCAAGCCGTTGAACTGCGCCCGGCGCCGCCGCACCGTCTCGCGATCGGGCAGCCGCTCCAGGCGGCGGTCGACGACCTTGTCGACTTCCATCTGGGCGAGCAGATCGAACCACTCGTCGAGGCGCACTTGGCTGCGCGACTGTTCGCGCGACAAGGCCCGCACCCGGTGGTGACTGTTGGCGAGCACCTCGGTCGCATTGTCGGCGCCGACCTCTTGCATCACGCGCGCCTGCTCCGGAGTGCTGAGCGCGCTGCCTTCGCCGCAGGCGGCGACGGCGATACGCACGTTCGACTCGCGATCGCCGAGCACGACCGCCGCCGCGCCGTCGCTGCCGACGCCGTTGAGCCTGCCGCCGGCGACGGCAACGGCGACCCGGCCCGCCTGAGTCAGAGCCGGGCCGATCTCGACCACCACCCGACTGCGCAGCTCGCGGGCATCGATCCGCACCGCATCGTTGCCGGCATCGCCGACTTCGGCGTGGCTCTCGTGCTCGGCCTTGACGTAGATGCCGGCGTCGCCGCACCACAACAGATCGGCGGGCAGCCGCAGCACCGCCCGCGCGATCTCTTCGCCGCTGGCGGTCTCACGGTCGATGCCGAGCATACCGCGCAACACCGGATGTAGCTCGATGCGCCGCGCGCTGCGGGCGAAGATGCCGCCGCCTTCACTCAACATCGCCTTGTCGTAGTGGCTCCACGACGAGCCCGGCAGGGCGGCGAGACGCTCGCGCTCGACGTAGGAGCGCGACACGTCGGGGTCGGGATCGAGGAAGATCCACTGCTCGTCGAGCCCGGCACGCACCTGCAGGCGGCGCGACAGCAGCAAGCCGCGGGCGAACTGGGCGTCATCGAGACGGCCGATGGCGATGACGCTCAAGCTCTCGCGGTCGGCATCGACGCCGATCTCCTGGAAGTGACGGCGCACCGCTTCCCACGCCCCACGGGCGCCGATCTCGGCTGCCATCGCCGTGCGCGGCGAGCTCGGGGCGATCGCCTCGCCGATCCAGAATCCCACCTGGGCCGCGACCGCCTTGGCGAGATCGCTGTAGCTGTCGGGCAAGGCGCTGTCGCCGAGCTGCAGGAACGGATCGGGCTCGTCGTACAACACCGTGCCTGCCGGCGGCGCCACCCGCCCCTGCTCGATGTCGTCCATCAAGCCGATCAAGCTGTCGACGAACAGCCGGTAGGCGGCCTGCACCTGCGCCACGGTGATCGGCGAGCGGCTCTCGCGGCGGACGGTGAAGGCGCCGCGGGCCGCATCGGCGACCGTCGCGCCGGTTTGCTCGGCGAGCAGATGCAGGCCATCGAGCACCCGCATTCGCAATTGGTCCGGCGCGTCGAGGAAGAAGACGCCGCCGCGAGCGACGCGGCCGCTGCGGATGTAGATGCCTTGCACCGCCGGCCCGTCGACGAAGATCTCCGACGCCGGTCGCAGTCCGCCGATCTCAGGGATGCGGGCACTCTCGATCTTGACCGCCAGAGGGCTGAGATCTTCACCGCTCTCGATGCGCTCGCCCTTGCCGCTCGCCGAGGCGCGGAAGAAGTTGGTGCGCACCGTCGCGCGGACGATACCGAACATCAGCCGCAACAGACGAGTCTCGTTCGGGCTCTGCCCAGACTGGAGGCTCGCGGAAAAGCGTTGCTCGATCTCGGGCAAGGCCCGGCCGAGCCGATCGCGCGGCGCTGCCGCCTCGAGCGGATCGAACTTGGCGGCAAAGTATTCCCACAGCAGCCGCGCGCTCTGGGGAAAGCGCAGCAGCACCGCTTCGAGACTGTCGCGCCCGGCGACGTCGTGCAGCTGCGCGGC
>DASPMH010000061.1:0-3164 GCA_035627175.1 Terriglobales bacterium
TCGGCTCGGCAATGCCGAGATACGGCAGAAGGTTGCGGCGAATGACCTCGTCCCAACTGTATCGCCGAGCGGCCGCGGCAGCGCGTCGGCGCAGCGCCGCTGCCTGTTTGGGATCGCTTTCGAGCCGCAGGTATTGCCGCACCAGCTCGCCCGGATCCGCGCTCTGCAGCACCAAGGCATCCCAACCGGCAAGAGCATAGTCCTCGCCGGTACCGCCGACGCAGGTGATGCCACCGACCGCCATGCTTTCCAGGCCGACCAAACCGAAAGGCTCGTGGCCGCTGTTGACCAGCACCGCATCGGCGGCGCGGAACAAGGTCCGACAAGCATCGGCAGACAGCGGCGCCTGCAAACTGAGCACGTCGACATCATCGAGGTCGGCAGTGCTGGCGACGAGCTCGGCGACGCCGCTGCCGCTCTGCCTGCGCTCGACCACCCGCAGCGCGAGGGTGCGAGCGTGTTCGAGCACCTCTGCACCGTGGGCCTCGAGCCCGCCTCGTGCGATCAACAAGGGCCGGCGGCCACTGCGCTTGAGCTCAGCGACGGTGTCGACGGCGAGCAACCAGCGCTTGTCGGGATCCCAGCGAGCTACTTTGCCGAGTACCACCCGTGCACGGGTTTGCTGCCGCAGGCGCGCTACCGCGTCTCGGTCGACCGGCCGGAAGGCTTCCGGCGGCAGGCCATTGGGCACGACCAAGGCGTCGACACCGTGCTGCCACATGCGCTGGCGCATGTAGCGACTGACCGTGGTGACCGTCGCCGCCGCCTTCAGCCGTGGCCATTCGATCGCATCGAAGCCGAAAACGTTGTTGGCGTTCCACAAGATATCGGCGCTCTGGCGCAGGCCCTCGATGCGCAGCAGCCAATCGAGGTGCAGAACAGCGTGGAAGGTCTGCCACTCCTCCGCCACGACCGTCACCCGGGCCCGGCGTGCTACCGCCGGAACGATGTAGTCGGAGACCAGGTGCGGTGGCAGCGAGGCAGCGTAGTCCCGCCGTTTTCCCTCCTCGTCGACATAGACTCCGGCCGGCGACAGTCGGCTGATCCACTGACACCAGCGGTGTAGGTGCAGCGAACCGTGGTGCTCCGACGCGGGCAGATCGGGGTCACCGATGAACCAGAGGTGAGTCTCGAAGCCGAGGGCGGCAAGGGCTCGGGCAAGCCCGTCCACCCGTGTGGCGATGCCCCCGGCGCGTGCATACGGGTCCGGCCCCTCGAAGCTGAGTAGATGAAAGATTTGGCGGTCGGATTTCATGCACGCTCAGATGATCCGAGCGTGCGTTCGTTTCAGCTCTTTCGTTCGCCACGCGCCGCCAAGATTGCCTGCACCAACTGCTCCGGCACCTCGGACGATACTGGCTGGTCCGCATCCGTCAGCGAGGCTTTGCCGAGAGCGACAGTGCGGCGATAGGTCTCGAGGTAGCGGCGACAGTGGGAGCACAACGCCAAATGGAGCTGAAAGCGAGCCCGCTCGAGGCGCCCGAGCTTGTCCTCGAGGTAGTCGCTGAGGAATTCGTCGATCGCTCGCTGGCAGGTCATCTGTTCTTCTTCCATTAGCGCGCGGGTGCCGCGCTGTCAGCCGCCGGCGCCTCGAGTGGGCGCTGGGAGGCAAGCTGCTCGATGCAGCGCAACACCAGCGCGGTCCAGCCGGTTTGATGGCTCGCGCCCAAGCCACGACCATCGTCGCCATGAAAATACTCGTGGAACAGCAGTAGCTCGCGCCAATGGGGGTCGCTGGCGTAGCGCAGGTCGGCGCCGTGACAAGGCCGCCGTCCGGCCGTGTCGGGCGCGAACAGCGCCGCCAGACGCCGTGCCAGCTCATCGGCGACCTCGGCCAGGTTCTTCAGCTGCCCCGATCCAGTTGGACATTCGACCTGCAAAGAGTCGCCGTAGAAATGATGGTAGCGCTGCAGCGCCTCGATCAGCAGGTAGTTGATCGGGAACCACACCGGGCCGCGCCAGTTCGAATTGCCGCCGAACATGCCGCTGGCCGATTCACCTGGCGTGTAATCGACGCAGTAGTCGGTGCCGCCGGCGTGGAACACGTAAGGCTGAGACTGGTGCACTTTGGACACCGAGCGGATGCCGTGGAGAGAGAGAAACTCGTTTTCATCGAGCATGTAGCGCAACACTCGCACCAGCCGCTCTCGCGATGGGATCGCCAACAGCCGGTGGCGGTGTTGGGCACCCCGCTCCATATACGCGTTGCGCCCTGCCAGCTCCGGCCGGTTGGCAAGAAACCAATTCATGCGCTTGGCAAAGCCGGGCAGTCGGTCGATGACGTCCTGCTCGAGCACCTCGACGGCGAGCAGCGGAATCAGGCCGACTAAAGATCGAACTTTCAACGGTAGATGGCTGCCGTTGGCGTGTAGGCGGTCGTAATAAAAGCCGTCCTGCTCGTCCCACAGCCCTTCACCGCCGAGCTCGTTCATCGCGTCCGAGATGGCGACGAAATGCTCGAAGAATTTCGACGCCATGTCCTCGCAGGCCGGGTTGTCGCGCGCCAGCTCGAGCGCGATCGACATCATCGTCGCCGAGTAGAAAGCCATCCACGCGGTGCCATCGGCCTGCTCGAGGTGACCGCCCGTCGGCAGCGCCTGCGAACGATCGAAGACTCCGATGTTGTCGAGACCGAGGAATCCTCCGGAGAAGAGGTTGTGTCCGTGCTCGTCCTTGCGGTTGACCCACCATGTGAAGTTGAGCAGCAGCTTCTGAAACACGCGCGACAGAAACAACCGATCGCGATGGTCGCGACGGCCCGCAATTTTGTATACCCGCCAGGCGCTCCAGGCATGCACCGGCGGATTGACGTCGGAGAGCGCGAATTCGTAGGCGGGCAGTTGGCCGTTCGGGTGCATGTACCACTCGCGCAAGAACAGCACGAGCTGCTCTTTGGCGAAGGCGGGGTCGACCTCGGCGAAAGGGATCATGTGGAAGGCGAGATCCCAAGCCGCGTACCACGGGTATTCCCATTTGTCGGGCATCGAGATGACGTCCGCGTTGTAGAGGTGCCCCCAATCCGAGTTGCGCCCGAGTCTCGTCGCCGCGGCCAGACCGGATCACCCTCGAGCCAGTCCTTCACTACGTAGTGATAGAACTGCTTGGACCAGAGCAGGCCGGCGAAGGACTGGCGCATGACGTTGCGTGCATCGTCCGACGCATCG